>JAUWOI010000233.1 GCA_030612185.1 Anaerolineae bacterium | reverse complement strand
GTATCGCTGCTTTCCGTGCGCTGCGCACTGAACCAAAAGTAGTAAGTGCGCTACTGGCTGCCGTTGATGGCCCAGATAAGGCGACACGCAGCGGAGCGACTCTTGCTCTGGATACAGGTTCGAGAATCACATTTGGCGGAGAAAAGGCTCCGACAATCGCTTACCAACATCTCTCGTCTCTGATGCGACTACTAGACAGCGAAAGGGAGACCAACTACTCTGTCTTTTTCGAGTTCCTTGAAAAGCACCGCAAAGTCAAGGATGTGGCCTGGGGGCTGTTGCGGCAATACAGCGAGGAGACGGGCGAGCGCATCTATCGGGATGACGAGGGAGAGGAGGGATGAGCACGGATTGGCGGAAACTGGGCATCTTCCTGGTCGGCGTCGGCGGCCTCTACGTCGTCCTCGTCGGCGTAGCCGCTGATTTCGCCCAGGTGCTCTCCCTCAAGCACGGCGCCCGGTTGCTCGTCCTGCTGTTCGTCGCCACGCTGGGGTACAAGGGTTGGGAGTTAGGGCGCAGGCTCTGGCGCAACTACCGTGCTCTGCGGGACAGGCTGGATGAAGTACGCGATTTCATACTGCGCAGCGGGGAACGCAGCACCATCGTATTGCTTTGTGCCCAGGCACGCTGGCTCTACCAGCATCAAGGACAGTCCATCCGCGTCAGCGAACTCCAGTCCGAAGGGATTGTGATACTGGACGTGAGCCAGGTCCCCTTGAGGCCCAACGACAATCTGGCCGGGATGCACTTTGCTATTATCGGTTTCGACGAAGGTGAGAGGGCAAAAGGCACAGTGAAACTCTGCGACTCTGCTCAGGCCTGCATCGAACTATACGAACAGACGGAGGCTCCGAGCGTGGGTGATTTGGCTGTCCCCATCGAGCCGCCCGAGGCCACAGACCTGGAGCGCCTACTCGGCAACATTCTATGTATCGTGAGCGAGTAATCCGGGAAGCAAAGTCAATGCCCGACCTGAGCGCAGGGCTCGTCATCACCGCCCACACCGTCGCCGAGGTGCTGACCGGGCGGGTCGACGTGCCGGCGGCATAAGGCAGCCGGCCCAACGGTCGGCAAGAAAGGTGAACGGTGAACCAACTCAACATCGAACAAGCCTTCCCCCTGCTCCAACTCAACCAGCTCGCCGAGCGGGAGAAAACAACACTATGAAGCGAGAAACCCAATGACCCAAACCAGCATCGAACACCATTTCCCGGTCAACGAACTCAGTGCCCTGGCGCGGGTAGAGCGGCCAGACCTGGCCCGCCCGCCGCTGTACCTGCACAAGTGGTGGGCACGGCGCTTCGGCTCGGTCTTCCGCTCCATCATTCTGGCTACATTCCTGCCGCCGGAGGAGAACGCCTGGGACTATCACTACCAGCACACCGACTTTGGCGGCAAGATCATCCTCGATCCTTTCATGGGCGGCGGCACGACTGTCTTCGAGGCGCTACGTCTTGGCTGCCAGGTGGTGGGCTGCGACGTCAACCCTGTCGCCTGGTGGACGGTGAAGGCCGCCATCGAGCAGCCGGAGAGCATCCAGGCGCTGTGGAACGGTTTCCGACAACTGGATGAGACGGTAGGGCGACGCATCCGCGATTTGTATCAGACCAACTGCCCCAGGTGCGGCCGCCCGGCCGACGTCATCCACGTTCGCTGGGTCAAGGTCGTGCCCTGCAAAGCTTGCGGGCAGCAGGTCCGACTGCACGGCAACTATGTGTTGGGCCTGCGCGGCAAGGAGTATGCCGTCTTCTGCCCTGACTGCGGCGAGGTCTTGAAAACTCATGAACCCAATGAGCCGCATCAGTGCCCATCTTGCGGCACCACCTTTATGCCCAGGGATGGCGTTGCCAGGGGCGGCTACTTCACCTGCCCAACTCCTGATTGTGGGCAGCGCCAATCGGTGTTGGGAGCACAGCCTGAGGGGCAACCTCCTCGATATGAGATGTACGCTGTGGTCTATGAGTGCCCTGTGCACGGCTGGGACATCAAGCGCGTCAACGAGATAGACCACGAGTGCTACCAAGAAGCGGTGCAGGTTTTTGAGCGAATGAAAGACGCTCTACCTTATCCAACTCAGCGAATTCCGACCGAAGGAAGGGCCGATCCTCGACCGGTGAACTACGGTTACACTCACTGGTATCAGATGTTCACTCCCCGCCAGTTGCTGGCCCTGGGCTGGCTGGTTGAGGCAATCCAAGATTTGTTACCAGATGTGCAGGATACATTCACCACGATCTTCTCAGATGTTGTCAGCTTTACTTCAATCTTTTGTACCGTCCGCCCTAGTCGGGTTTCAGCGATTCGAGGGGTCTTTTCTCATCACGCTTACATTCCCCCGACTGAAGCAGTGGAGAACAATCCCTGGGGGCACAAGCGTCGCTCAGGCACCTATCCCGCATTGTTCGTGGGTGCCTTGAAAGCGCACGGCTACCGCCAACAGCCTTTCGAGCGGCGATTGACGCCCGAAGCATCTTCAGCCACCAAGGCCGTGTTCATCCCAGGGGAGCGGGTAGACGGCCGTCTGGCCGAAGATTTCCAGGAGTTAGTACATACTGACAAGAACGCGCTGCTCCTGTGCCAGTCGTCGGAGGACCTGCCCCTGCCGGATCACAGCGTGGACGCGGTGATCACCGATCCGCCTTACTTTGACAATGTCCAGTACGGCGAACTCTCGGACTTTTACTACGTCTGGCTGCGACTGTTCTTGAAGGAGCGCTACCCCTTCTTCGCTTCCGAACGCACGCCCAAAATGGCCGAGATTGTCAAGAATGAGAAGGCAGACAAGGACCAGGATTTCTTTCTGTCAGGACTGGCCCAGGTCTTCGGCGAGGCGCACCGCGTTTTGAAGGACGAAGGCCTGATGGCCTTCACCTTTCACCACCAGGAACATCAAGCCTGGAGCAGCGTGATGGGCGCAGTGCTCAATGCTGGCTTTTACGTCAGCGCTATCTATCCCGTCCACGCGGAAATGCCAACATCACTCCACATCCGCGATCAGCAAGCCATCGAGTACGATTCCATCATCGTCTGTCACAAGCGGACAGGTGATGCTCACATCAGTTGGGAGCAACTGGAGGACCAGATTCACTTCCAGGCCGCCGCGACCCTGCGCCAATTGCAGTCCACTGGCCAGGGCCTCAGTCGCGCCGATGTCTCCGTCATCGTCCTGGGCAAGTGCCTGGAACTCTACTCCAAACACTACCCCCACGTGATGGAGGGTGACCAGCCCGTACAGGTGAAGGAAGCCGTCATGCGGCTCTGGACCATCATTGACTCGCTGGCCACCGAGGAGGTGATGAGCCGCCTGCCAACCGGGCTGGATGAGGTCACCAAAGCCTACGCCATCACGCTGGCTGGCCGCTTTGAGATGGACTTTGACGAACTGAACAAACGGTTGCGTCACCGGGGCCTGAGCACGGCGGTCTTCAGTGACGAACGGTTGGTCGAGATCGCTGGTAAGACGGTGCGGGTGGTAGAGCCAGTCAAGCGCACGGGATACATTGAGGACAGACTGGAACGGGGTCAACCGCTGCGCGACATTGACCGCGTTCATTACCTCTACGCCGAATACCGCTACGGGGCCAACTTCCGGCAGTATCGTGAGCGCTTTCGTTCCCAGGCCCTGGATGAATTGTGCCGCTACCTGGCCGAAGTGACCGGTGATACTGTCTATGACAAAATCGTGGAGGCAGCGTTCTGATGGAAGCAGGAGCCTACAACATCGTCGAGAGGACGACGGCCTATCCCCCCTATCCGACCAGACTGAGCATCGTTGAGTTCCTGCGCCTGGTCTGGCGTGAGGAGCCGCCGCCAGCAAGAGAGGTCACCGTCACGGGCCTGGACACCCTGCTGGCTAGCGTGCCCCGGAACGAGCGGTCAGACGTGGCTTGCCTCGTGCGTGAGACGCTGCAGGACGTGGCCAATCTGATGGCCAATCGCCGCCAGACGGTGCAGTTCGTCCTGCGGGGCCGGATAGACAAGGGACAGTTCTTCGAGGTGCGCCAGTCCGACGGCCAGTACGTCAACCTGAGTGCTATCTTCGGCACCCGCCTGCGGCAGGAAGCCAACGACTGGTTGGTGGCTCCGTTGTGGATCTGACCCCGGAAATCGTCGCCGGGGTTTGGCCGGACGGGTCGGCGTGCCGGCTGAGGGCTTGTTGGACACTGAAAGCACAAGGAGTGACTGAGGAGACAATGGGAGGTAAAGTTCTATGAATAGCCAAACGGTCAGGGAATTTCGCAATCGCTGGCAGGCGGTTGCAGCCGCCGAAGCCACGGAGCAAAGAGGGGCCTCCATCGCCCTGCGTTGGCAGCAAACGAACGCCATCTTCCGGCTGGCAATGGGCCTGGGATTCCCCCTGGCAGAAGAGAATAGCGAGGAAATCGAGGCTGTGCGCCGCCGCTGGGCATTGCTCAAAGGAACCGCGACATGATACATCCACAGAGTATCACTCCTATGTTGGCTCCCCTGGTGTCTTTACAGCGACTGCTGGCACGATTCGATGACCAGGGAATCGTTATTGGTGGTGTCGCAGCCAGCCTGTTGGGTAAACCGCGCCTGACCGCCGACGTGGATGCTATGTTCCTCTAAAGACAAAAAAATCCGTGAGAATCCGTCCACCGCGAGTACCACCGCGAGTACCACCGCGAGTACTCGTGGCGGGGCTCGTGGCGGGTTCATCTGTGTGTATCCGTGTGCTATTTGTGCCAGTTTTGGGAAGATTCTGAGCAGTTACCGTATCCTCTCAAAAAGTGGGGGCGAGAGTAAGTCGGAATGCCATTCCGACCTACACTACCCCAGATTATTGAGAAGGTACCAGTTACCTTTCTACTCGTTCAGTTGTTCCACACTAGGCCGGAGATCGAGTTCGTCTATCAGGTCGTTCAGTTCGGCGCCGGTGAGGGGACGACCTTTGCCCGCGTAGGCGGTGAGCGTTGCTTCCATCAGGTTGGTGCCAAAGGAGCGGCCTTCGTACCGGGGCGTGGATGTGATTACCTGGCGTACGTTCCGCGCTCGCAGGAACTCGATGTCTTCCTCAGTCGTGGTGTTGGTGATGACTGTCTTGCCCGTGAGGTCAGCGGGTAAGTACTTGCGCATAAAGAGAAAGTCGCCGGCGATCAGATCGGCGTCCGTGAAGTAACGTTGGTATTTGGGATCGTGCTTTTCGCCACTGCTTCCGTAAAAGAGCAGGCTCATGGGAAAATGGCTGACGATGGGCAATAACACGCGTGCCAACTTGCGGAATGCTGGGATACCGCGAACAGGAATGGGGATGCCGAGAGCGATCATGAGATCGCCCATGACTACTTCGTCGGCTACTTCTGCCACGGCCTGGGCCAGGCCCAGGCGGTCAATGGCCACCGGTATGAAGGCGCGGCGGAAGTGGGGCCGGCCGCCCAGTGCTGGCGCTGCCAACTCGAAGACGCGCCGCTCCAGTGTGTGCTTCAGCCCCCGGCCATCTACCACGGGCGTTTGGTGCACGTCTTGGACCAGTTTCAGTGCGGCGTGCAAGGGGTATTCGCGCTCACCCAGGCGCAGGTACAGGTCAACGCCGCCCACGCCCAGAGCGTCTACCACGCCGTCCAACTCAGTGAACAAGCGGCGGGCTTTCTGCGCGTCGCCATCGGTACCCAAACGCTCGACACTGATCGGCTCTCCCTTGAGAGTGACGACGACCCGCTTGTCGCGGGTGTGGCTTCCCAGGCTAACGCTGACGGCTCGTTTCATCAGGCAACCCCTTGAACTTGTGTCATTTCACATAGTGCGGCAAAGTCGCAAGTCTGCAAGTCTGCAAGTGGCAGATCATGATTCTCGCGGACAACGTAAATGTTGTAGAGTAATTCTATAATGACTCCACTGAAAAAAGGGGCTAATATTAACGCAGAGACGCAAAGGCGCAGAGATTCTTGAATGATGCTTTAATATTTTTGAGAATCGAGGCCTTTGACTGAACAAATCTTGATCTACCATTTAAATTTCTTTGCGTCTCTGCGCCTCTGCGTTGAAGATTTTGGTTTTTTCAGTAGAGTCTATAATGGCTTCTGTCCGCCCAATTATACACCAGGGATCGCCCGTGGGGAAACCCTCGGCTGGGGAGGAATACTATGGCCACCCGTGGTGAAGTGCTGGTTGCCATTCTCAATAATCTGCTCGACTTTGCCGTCGCGCGCGACCAGCATTGGTACCGCATCCCGGTCGGCAGCGCCCACAAGTGGTTGAAGGGCCGCTGGCCGCCGCGCTGGCTCGCTTTCTACCAGACGAAAGTCTTCGGCAGCGAAGCCTTTGCCGTCAATTACTATGCCCGTGTGCTCGATGTGCGCCAGGTTCGCCGTTGGCAACTCTTCCCCGATCAACCCCACGACGAAAAGGGAAGAAGACGCTACTACCAACTCATCCTGGAACCTCTACAACGTTTGCCCAAGCCTATCCTCAGCCGGCGCTGGCGACGCATCGTCTTCATACCCACCACCTGGCAGAAGTTCAGCAGTGCTGTTGAGATCAACGACCTGTATGACGAGAGCCCGTTGGAAGACTATCTGTGGGCTGAGTTGAAACGGTTGCAGATCAGCGCCGAGCGACAGGAGTTCGTTCCGGTGAAGAATCGCTCTTATGCCCTCGACTTCGCCATATACTGCACGTCGGGGAAGATGGACGTTGAAACCGACGGCGATACCTGGCACGCCGACCCGGAACGTATCCCGCTGGACAACCTGCGCGACAACGACCTGGAGACGACCGGCTGGAGGGTATTGCGCTTCAACACCACCCACATCCGTGAGAAGATGGCCGAATACTGTCTGCCCACCATCGTCGAGAACATCAACAGGCTGGACGGCGTGGACGAAAAGGAGCGGCTGGTGCCACGCCAGATCAACCTGGACAGCCCCGATGGGGCCTATCAGTTGGGACTATTCGATGACATACCGGACGATTGAAGGAGACTCTGACATGCCCCTGCCCACCCACACCCC
>JAUWOI010000566.1 GCA_030612185.1 Anaerolineae bacterium | reverse complement strand
GAAGGGGGTTACGTCGTGGGCGCGGCGCTGCCCGGCGGCGCATTGGAGGCGAGGGGCTGGCTGAACCCGCCGCCCGTTGACGTCCCGTGGGTCTCGGCCGCCAGCCCGGCGACCGGCCAGGATCTGCGCTTCCGCCAGTTGGACGGCCAGATCAACGGCACGGTGAGCTTTGCCCCCGGCATCGTCGTCACGCCCACCCACCCGGCCTACGTCTGGGCCTGGGCCGAGAGTGGCGAGTGGGCAGAGGCCGAGGCAATCTTTGGCTCGAGTACAGCGGCCTACACGCTGTCGGTCGTCTCCGGCACCGTGTGGCACGTGGGCGCGGTCTACGAGGACTGGGACAACGGCCAGTTCTACGAGAGCCCTGAGGAGGTGGTGGATCTGACGACCACCGGCCAGGAGACACAAGACCTGGAACTGGATGATCCCTGGCCGCTGCCTCAGCCGCTCATCGTCAGTTTTGACGGGACCCAGATGCAGACCATCGTACTGCCCGACGGCGTGGAACTCAACATCCCGCCCGGGGCGCTAGTCGTCTCCGGCACGGTCACGCTCTTCATCTTCCCCACCCAAGAGATGCGGCCGGAACCCGGAAGTGAGATCATCGGCGCGGGCTATGAAATGTGGGCTGTTGACCAGAACGGGCAGGAAATCACTCACTTCAACCAGAACGTGATGATGACCTTCTACTATCCAACCGACGCGGTGCTGCAGGCGCATGGCATCTCGGAGTACATGCTGGTCCCGGTCTACTACTCGACACTGGTCGGGCACTGGATCCTGGCCGATAGCTACGTGGTGGACACGGTCAACAACGAGATCACGCTCCAGGTGAGCCACTTCACGAAGTTCGGCATCAGATCCACTCGCGAGGCTGCGTACGAAGTCTACTTGCCGCTCGTCTTGAAGAGTTTTGGGGGCTAGGCAGTTTCCTAAGAAGCCCTAGCCGCCCTTGAGGTCGCAGGTTGATGAGAGCAGGGACTGGTTCGTGAAGAGCCAGTCCCTATCTTGTGCCTTTGGCGGTCCTGCCTCGCTGCCATCCGGGTCTGCCCAGATGTGAATGTTCGCGTGGCGAAGTGGGTGTGGGGGTTTTATGGAAAAAGAGAAACTGGCTCTCCTACAATCCATCAGTGCATACGTACCCGGCCTCATCGTGCGCCAGATCATAGCCGCGCCATACTCCTACGGGGAAGGGTGGGAGGAGCGGATGAACGCTGCCCTGCTCTTCGCCGATGTCTTTGGCTTCACCGCCATGTCTGAGAGCCTGGCCCGACTGGGCAAGGAGGGGGCCGAGGAACTAATCCGTGTCCTCAACGCCTACTTCGCCACTATGATTGACCTGGTGCGCGACTACAGCGGACAGGTCATCAAGTTCGGCGGCGATGCCATAACCTGCCAGTTTGCGAACGGGCAAACCGGCATCCTGCGCGCCTGCGCCTGCGCCCTGGCGATGCAGGAGAAGATGGCAGGGTTTCGGGCGATGGAGACGCGGGGAGGTGTTTTCGAACTGCGGATGAAGATCGGCATCAGCGCAGGGTCGGTGTTGTTTCTGAGCGTGGGCGACCGGCAGAAGGGGCTGGAGTATGTCCTGGTCGGCCGCCCCCTCGACCGGATGACCGAGGCAGAGCATCACGCCGCCGCCGCAGAGGTGGTTATAGATGGCGCGTGTATAGCGGACTCTCTCTGTGCTAATAACATAAGCGTGACAGCCGACGCTTGGGCAGAGTTGGGCATCATCGTGGGTGAAGAGCGACAGGGATTCCTGCTGGTGAAAGGACTGAGACAGACAGTGGAGAGGGTGGAACAGGAGGAGGTGAATTGGGATGTCTTAGGCGATGAGGTCGCGGAACAGGTGCTACCGGCCGATGCAGTCATTGCGCAGTTGGTGCCGTACCTACCACCGACGGTGTACGAGCAGATTGTGGAAGGCCAGCGGCAGTTCGTGGGAGGGCACCGTCGGGTGGTTAGCCTGTTCGTCAACTTCTTCGGGCTCGATTATGACAGCGATCCGGAGGCGGGGCAAAAACTGCAGCGGTACTTCATCGCTATGCAGGAGGTCATCCATCGCTACGGGGGGCGGCTGAATCGGGTCGCCACCGGGGATAAGGGGAGCACGTTGCATCTTATCTTCGGAGCGCCGGTGGCGCATGAGGACAACGAGAAGCGGGCAGTGGGATGTGCCCTGGAGATGCAACAAAAAGCAGTGGGCCAGGAAAGCGAAACAGACGGATTGTCGTTTGTCACTGATCAACGGATCGGCGTCGCTTCTGGTTACGTGTTTGCCGGGAACGTCGGTTCGGAGCGACGGCGGGAGTACACGGTGATGGGGGACGTGGTGAACCTCTCGTCGCGGCTGATGCAGGCCGCTGGGAGAGGAGAGATTCTCATGGATCAGCGTACCGCACACCGGGTGGGCGGAGAGTTCATCTGCGAGGAGTTGACGCCCATCGCTGTGAAGGGGAAACGGGAGCCCGTTTCTGTCTGCAGGGCGGTGGGGGTACGGGAGGAGACAAAGATATGGGGTGGTGGGGAGGCGCGGGCCAGATGTCGAGAGTCGCCTATCGTCGGGCGGGAGCGGGAATTGGCGCGGATGGAGGAGACCATTGAGCAGGTGGTGGCGGGGCATGGACAATTGCTGGTCATCACTGGCGAGGCGGGGGTGGGCAAG
>JAUWOI010000016.1 GCA_030612185.1 Anaerolineae bacterium | reverse complement strand
TATCACAATGATCCACTCAGTGGCCGACATTCTGGGATTGAACCGGGTGACAGAGCGCATCCTGGCCCAGGCAGCGGCCGCCGTCATCGGCATGGCCTCAGTCGAGGGCGCTGCAGAGGTGGCAGGCGAACTGGTGGCCATTACCCAGGCAGGTATCACCACCCCGGGCGTGATGGCCATCAAAGAGCGGCTGGAGGGGATGGGTTTCGAGATTATCGCCTTCCATTGCAACGGCATCGGCGGCCAGGCCATGGAGGAGTTGATCCTAGACGGCGTGGTCAGCGGCGTCATCGATTTCTCACCCCACGAGATCACTGACCATCTGTATGGCGGGCTGATGCCGGCTATGCCCGGTCGCCTGGAAGCTGCCGGCCAGATGGGAATCCCGCAGATCGTGACCCCTGGCGCAACCGACATCAGGCTTCATGGGCGTCTTGAGGAGGTGCCGGAGGAACTGCGCAGCCGGGCCTGCGTGCAGCATACGCCAACCCACACCCACGTGCGAACCAGCGCCGAGGAGATGGCCGCCGTGGCTCGTTACATGGCCGAGCGGCTGAATGAGGGGCGCGGACCTCGGGCGGTGATGATTCCCTTGCGCGGCTTTAGCATGTTGAACCAAGAGGGCAAGGTGCTCTACGACGAAGCGTCCAACATGGCCTACGCAGAGGCAATGGAGCAAACTCTATCGCCGGACGTAGAGTTGATCCAAGTGGATGCCCACATCAACGACCGCAAATTCGCCGACGCCACCGTGGACACCTTCTTGCGCCTGCGCGAGACAGCGAGATAACCAGAACTGGCAATCCTTCGGGGAGTGCCGATCTTAGAGGCAAGTCATATGTCAAAGACCATGACACCGCGGCAGCGGGTGCTGGCCGCGATCGAGCATCGAGAGCCGGACCGGGTTCCCATCGATGTGGGCGGCAGTTCTTTTAGCACGATCATCGGTAAGGCGTATGAGCGGCTAAAGACACTCCTGGGCATCAAGAGCGAGACCCGCTACATGAAGCGCAAGTCGCGCAGCGCCATCCTGGACGAGCACGTCTCCCAGCGGCTCCACGCCGATACCCGCCCGCTCCTGGTCGGCGGCCCTGATGGCTGGCAAGACGTCTACTTTGACGATGGCTCGTTCCGCAATGAGTTTAGCGTGGTTTGGCGCAAGGCTGGCGACGGGCACTATGCGCCGACGGGTAATCCGCTCCGCGAGGCAACCTTGGCCGATCTCAACCATTTTTCCTGGCCAGACCCGCGGAATCCAGGCCGGACCCGCGGACTGTGCGAGCGTGCCCGGCGGCTCCACGAGGAGACCAACTATGCCGTGGTCCTCTCCCTGCCGGTGGGTTTTGTACACCTCAGCCAGTACCTGCGCGGCTACGAGCAGTGGCTTATGGATATTGTCCTCAATCCCGAGTTCCTGAACACCCTCATGGATCAGGCACTCGACTGGTGGCTGGAACTAGCGGACGCGGTACTGGACGAGGTAGGGCCATATGTGGACGTCGTTGCTTTTGGGGACGACGTGGCCTTCCACGACCGCCCCATGATCGACCTGGGCCGCTATCGAAAGCTGTTCAAGCCCCGCCACCGACGAATGGTGGACCTGATCAAAACCAAGTCGCAGGCCAAGGTGCTCTACCACTGCTGCGGGGCGGTCAAATCGCTCGTTGAGGAGTTCATTGACATTGGCGTGGATGCTCTGAACCCAGTCCAGGTCTCGTCGGCGGGCATGGACACCGCCAAACTGAAGGCCAAGTTTGGCGACCGCATCTGCTTCTGGGGGGCGATTGACACCCAACGGGTTCTGCCCTTGGGATCTCCAGAGGATGTCCACGCTGAGGTGCAGCGACGCATCGGGGATCTATCGCCCGGCGGCGGCTTTGTGCTGGCCCCGGTGCACAACATCCAAGAAGACGTGCCGCCGGAGAATATCCTGGCGATGGTGGACGCCGCCGCCGGGTTCAAGCAAAGAGTCGGGGAGTTGACCCATGAATGACCTTACCTTTGCCTACGCTGAAGACCTCGTTGGCAAAGAGTACATCATCGCTACCTACTACCTGGAGGCCAACCCCGAAATAGACATCGTGGCCCAAGCAGCCTCTTTCGCTGTGGGCCAGAGTGTGGGAACCTGGACGCCGGTGCCAGGCGTCACCCGCGAGATGCTGGAGCGGCACATGGCCCGCATCGTTGCCATCTACGATGTGCCGCCCGTCGAACTCGAGCCCGATCTGCCTGTCGGCAAGAGATCTTTTTTCATCCAGATCGCCTTTCCTCAAGTCAACTTTGGCTCCCAGTTCCCCATGCTGTTCACGACCTTGCTGGGCAACGACGTCTCCACCGCGGCGCAGCTCAAGCTGGTAGATCTGCAATTGTCACCTGGCTTTGTGGCCGGGTTTGGCGGCCCCAAGTTCGGCATCGCTGGCCTGCGCGAACATCTTGGCATCCCAAAGCGTCCGATTCTATTGAACATGATCAAACCCTGCACCGGCTTTGGCCCGGAAGTGGGTGCGGCCTTTTTCACCGAATCGGCCCGCGGCGGCGTGGACATCATCAAGGACGACGAGTTGCTGGGCCATACCTCGTTCAGCCCTATGCTCGATCGGGTGGCAGCCTGTCGCCGGGCGGCCGAGCAGGTCTACGAGGAGACCGGTCGCCGGGCCGTCTACTGCCCCAATATCACCGACAGGCCCGAAAAGATGGTGGAAAACGCGCGGCGTGCCCAGGAACTGGGGGCAGGTATGGTGATGATCAACGGCGTCAGTGCTGGGTTAGGCGTCATCCAGGCTGTGGCTGAGGACCCAAATGTCACCATCCCTATCCTGAGTCACTATGCCGGGGCCAGTTCGCTGGTGGAGAATCCGCGGGCCGGCATCAGCTCGCCCCTGCTGCTGGGCAAGCTGAACCGGCTGGCGGGGGCTGACGTGGCAATGTTCGGCTCGGTCTACAGTTCCTACCCTCTGCTTCGTGAAAAGTACCTGCGCACGGCTCACTTTCAGACCATGCCCCTATACGACCTCAAGCCAATTATGCCGTCTGTAGGCGGTGGGGTCCACCCGGCCACCGCGGTGCGCATCATCGAGGAGATTGGCTTTGACGTGATGCTGGCCGTGGGTGGCGCCATACAGGGGCATCCCGATGGCGCGACGGCTGGCGGCCGAGCTATGCGCCAGGCCATCGACGCAGCAGTGGCCGGGATTCCACTAGCGGACAAGGCAAAGGAGCACCCGGAACTGAGGAAGGCGTTAGAACGTTGGGGAGGAGGGCAAGCAAATGGCGCTCAAGACCGGTAAAGAGTACGTCGCTTCCATCAAGTCGTTGGGACTGGAGGCCAACATCCTGGGTGAGCGGACCGGCGACCTGACCGGACACGCCCTGGTCCGTCCCTCGCTGCGTGCTGTGGCAGTGACCTACGACTGCGCCCACGATGACAAGTGCGGCGCGCTGTTCCGTGTCTACTCACCCCTCATCGACGACGAGGTCAATCGCTTCACTCACTTGCACCAGAGTCCCGATGACCTGGTGAACAAAGTGCTTATGCAGCGCCACTGTGGCAATCTCACTGGCTGCTGCTTCCAGCGCTGCGTGGGGATGGATGCGGCCAACGCTATCTTTAGCACGACCTATGAGTGCGATGCAGGCCACGGTACCAACTATCACCAGCGCTTCCGTGACTACTGGGCCTGGGTACAGCGTGAGGATCTAGTGGTGGACGGAGCTATGACCGACCCCAAGGGGGACCGGGGCAAGCGACCGAGCGAGCAGTCTGACCCCGACCTTTACCTACGGATCGTGGATCGGCGGTCCGATGGTGTGGTGGTGTGCGGTGCCAAGTTCCACCAGACCGGTATGATCAACTCCCACGAGATTCTGGTTATGCCCACCCTGGCCCTGCGGCCGGGCGAGGAGAACTGGACCATCTGCTTTGCTGTACCGACGAACACAGAGGGGATTCGATACATCCTAGGTCGGCAGGCCAGCGATACGCGCAAGATGGAGGGGAACTCTCTGGACGTGGGCAACCCTACCTTCGGTGGCCAGGAGGTGCTGACTGTCTTTGACAACGTGTTCGTCCCGGCGGAGCGCATCTTTCTCGATGGCGAGGTGGGCCACAGTGGCCCGCTGGTGGAGCAGTTTGCCGCCTATCACCGCCAGAGCTACGGTGGCTGCAAGGTAGGCGTCGGCGACGTGCTCATCGGTGCGACGGCCCTCATCGGCCAGATGAACGGTGTGGCTCGCGCCTCCCACATTCGTGACAAGATCGTAGAGATGATCCACCTCAACGAGACGCTGTTCGCCTGTGGCATCGCCTGCTCGGCGCGGGGACAGCCGACGCCCGCTGGTAACTACCTGGTCGACTTGCTGCTGGCCAACGTTTGCAAGCTGAATGTGACTCGCTTCCCCTACGAAATGGCCCGGCTGGCGACCGACGTGGCCGGCGGCCTGTTGGGCACGCTGCCCTCGGCTGGTGAGTTGGACGATCCAGAGGTAGGACCTTATATCAAAAAGTACATGGTCGCTGCCGAAGGCGTCGACCCTATAGACCGGGTGAAGGTTATGCGCCTCATCGAGAACCTGGTGGTTGGATCCGGAGCGGTGGCTTACCTGATCGAGTCTATGCATGGTGCGGGATCACCTATGGCCCAACGGATTATGATCGGGCGGCAGGGGAATGTGGAAGAGAAGATGAATCTGGTGAAGAGGATATTAGGGATTGGGGAATTCGAGATTTAGGGTTCGAGGAGGTCGACTTATGCGATTTGAAGAGGTTCGGCGGATGGCAATGGTGGGAGCCGGGACAATGGGGGCCGGGATGAGCATGTGCTTTGCCCAGGCCGGCTATGAGGTGGCCCTGTACGACATCAAGCCAGAGCAACTCGACTGGGCGCTGTCCCGCATCGAGAACAGCCAACGTGTGTTCATTGAAGAGGATCTGATCTCGGCCCAGGAGGCGAAAGCGGCGCGGAACCGGATCACGATCACGACTCGGCTGGTGGAAGCCTTGGAAGGGGTTCAGTACGTGCTGGAGGCCGCGCCGGAGAAACTGGATCTGAAGCAGAGACTCTTTCAGGACATGGAGGCCCTCTGCCCGGCCGACACCGTCCTGACAACCAACACCTCGGGATTGAGTATCACCGTCATCGCCTCGGTCTGCCAGCATCCCGAGCGAGTGGGGGGTATGCACTGGGCTAACCCGGCCGAGATCGTGCCGCTGGTGGAAGTAATCCGCGGCGAACAGACCTCGGACAACACGGTGGACGTGATCTACCGCGTCACGGAAAAACTGGGTAAGGTGCCGGTTGTGGTCAAGAAGGACGTACCGGGCTTTGCCAGTAACCGGCTCCAGTTCGCCGTCCTACGCGAGGCCTTGCACATGGTGGAGGCTGGCATCGTCAGTCCCGAGGATGTGGACCGCACACTCAAAAACGGCGTGGGCTTTCGCTATCCATGGCTTGGTCCTCTGGAGACAGCCGATCTAGGTGGCCTGGATACATTTCACAGCGTGGCCCAGTATCTGTTGCCGGCTCTAAGCACCATGCAGACCACGCCCGAGTTTTTCGACCGGCTAGTCGAGGAGGGCAATCTGGGCATCAAGACCGGTGAAGGCTTTTACCAGTACGAGGCTGATGCCCGCGACGAGATCCTGCGCAATCGCGATCTGTACTTTGTCCGGCAGTTGATGTTGATTCGAGAGATACAGAAGCGGTAGCAGAGAGAGGACAAACATGAAGAAGAAAGTCATCATTACGGCAGCGCTCTCTGGCAGCGTGACCATGAAGGAGCACAACCCCAATGTGCCCTACACGCCCGAGGAGTTTGTCCGCGAGGCAGTACGAGCTGAGGAGGCCGGCGCGGCGGTCGTCCACATTCACTTTCGCGACCCGGTCAGCGGCACACCGACGACCGACCCGGTGGTTATGAAAGAGGTGGTCGAGGGCATCCGGGAAAACACCGGCTTGCTGTTGAACCTCAGCACCGGCGTTAGCCTGGAGTCAACGCTAGAGGAGCGCAAGCGCCCCATCGTCCACCACGACCCGGAGATAGCCTCGCTGAACCCAGGCACGATGAACTTTTGCACTGTCAGCTACCGGGATGGCCGTATCATCCACGACAAGACCTATCACAACCCACTCGGGGCCACGCTGGAGTTCGGCACATTGATGCGTGACAAGGGGATCAAGCCTGAGATTGAGTGCTTTGCCCTGTCCCACGTCCACAACGCTATGTTCTTTTTCGAGCACTATGATTTTCTCGTGGCGCCGCTGCATTTCTCCTTCGTCTTTGGGGTGATGGGCGGCGTACGCTTCAACTCGGATATGGTGAACAGCTACATCCACGCTATCCCACCAGACTCAACCTGGCAGGGCATCGGGGCCGGGCAGAACTGTTTCCCAGTGGCGATGGCCAGCGCCATCTTTGGCGGCCACATCCGCGTCGGATTGGAGGACAACGTCTACATCGACCCGTTGACCAAGACGAAATCCAAGGGAAACTGGGACCAGGTGGAAAAAGCGGTGCAGATCGCCCGCATCGCGGGGCGCGACCCAGCCACGCCGCAAGAGGCATGTCAGATCCTGAGATTGCCTCGGGAATAGATTTCTACTCGACGCGGACGACAGTCCAGCGGGAGCACCTATAGGAGGGAACAGTATGAGAAGTGACGAGATGAAAAAGGGGCTCAAGCGGGCCCAACACCGGGCGCTACTCTACTCGATGGGCTATACCCGGCGCGAGATCGAGCAGCCCATCGTCGGCGTGGTCAACGCCTTCAACCAGATCGTCCCCGGCCACATCCACCTCAACAACCTGGTGGACGCCGTAGTGCGAGGCGTGGCGATGGCGGGCGGCACGCCGGTGGTCTTTCCTGCCATTGGCATCTGTGACGGGCTGGCCATGGGCCACGAGGGTATGAAGTACGTGCTGGCCAGCCGGGAGCACATCGCCGACTCGGTGGAGATCATGGCTATGGCCCATCCCTTCGACGCCCTGGTGATGGTCACCAACTGTGACAAGATCACTCCGGGTATGCTTATGGCCGCGCTGCGGCTCAATATCCCGGCGGTGATGCTTAGCGGCGGGCCGATGCTGGCCGGAGACTGGCGCGGCCGTGAAACTGATCTAACCACCGTCTGGGAGGGGATCGGGAAAGTCACGGCTGGGACCATGACCGGCGAAGAGATGGTTGAGCTGGAAAAGGTCTGCTGCCCCGGCTGTGGCTCCTGCGCCGGCATGTTCACTGCCAACTCGATGAACTGTTTGGCAGAGGCCCTGGGGATAGCCTTGCCGGGCAATGGCACCATCCCGGCGGTCAACGCGGCGCGGGTGCGGCTCGCCAAGTTGGCTGGTCTGAAGGTCATGGAATTGTTGGAGAAAGGGATCCGGCCCCGCGATATTGCCACGCGCCAGGCGTTCATGAACGCCATCGCCGTGGACATGGCCCTGGGCTGCTCGACCAACACCATCCTCCACGTGCCGGCCATTGCCCACGAAGCCGATATCCCCATCCCCCAGAGCCTGTTCCAGGAGGTGAGCGACCGCGTGCCCCATCTGTGCGACATGAGCCCAGCCGGCCCCCACCATCTGGACGACCTCGACCGGGCGGGAGGTGTGCGAGGGGTAATGAAGCGCCTGGCCGAGCGGGACCTGGTCGATCTCGACGTTCTGATCGCCACCGGCCAGACGCTGGGCCAGGATCTGGCAACAGCCGAAATCCGCGACGAGGAGATCATCCGCCCCTTTGACCGGCCGGTCCATTCCGAAGGCGGTATCGCCATCCTGACCGGCAATCTAGCGCCCGACGGGGCGGTGGTCAAGCAGGCGGCCGTCGCGCCCGCTATGCGCCAGCGACGGTGTCTGGCCCGTGTCTTTGACTGCGAAGAGGACGCCGTCGACGCTATCTTGGGCAGCCGCATCCAGCCGGGGGACGTGGTCGTCGTCCGCTACGAGGGGCCAAAGGGTGGGCCAGGTATGCGCGAGATGCTGGCGCCCACGTCGGCCATTGTGGGCATGGGCCTGGGCGAGGACGTGGCGCTAATCACCGACGGGCGCTTCTCTGGCGTGACGCGCGGCGCGGCCATCGGTCACATCTCGCCTGAGGCAGCCGAGGGCGGCCTGCTGGCCCTGGTCGAGGAGGGCGACACCATCCATATCGACATCCCCAACCGGACTCTCACCCTGGAGGTCGATGAAGCCGAGATCGCCCGTCGCCGCGCCCACTGGACCCCGCCTGAACCCAAGGTAAAGCATGGCTACCTGGCCCGTTATGCGCGGATGGTAACGTCGGCGAGCGCGGGGGCGATTCTGAGAGAGGAATGGTAGATTGGGACGTATTGCCCAACCTACCCGTGTATCAACTTGACGATTGACAAACAAATAGATGAAAGGGGAAAATAATGAGCGAAAATAAGGTTGTCAAGTACGACGAAATGGGCGTCATGGACGGCGGAACCATCGGCCTGCCGCGCGAGATGACACGCGACATCTGGCTGCAGGAGGTATTTCCCGAATGGGGAACCTTTCTTAACTATGAGATCGAGCACTTTGACGTCAAGCCCGGCACGGGGGTGATGTGGTATTTTGGCGGGCCATCCTGGGCTTTAAAGTCGCGGGGCGGGGCAGTGTTCACCGTGGATCTGTACGCCGGCCCCAGCATCTTTACCGACTATTCTTACTGTGGTGTCTGCCGCACCAGCGGTACCGACAAGTTGTGGTGGATGCGCCTCAATCCCCACGTCATCGACCCCTGGAAGTTCAAGCGTTTGGACGCGGTGTGCGTCACCCACCACCATCAGGATCACATGGACTTCTACACCATCAGCGCCGCGCTCCAGACCACCAATTGCAAATTCATCGCCCCGCCCGAGGCCGCCCGGCGGATGAAGAAAAACATGGGCGTGCCGGATGATCGGATGATCATCGCACAAGTCGGCGAGTACGTCGAAATCGAGGATATGCGTATCGACTTTGCGCCCAACTTTGACGTCATCGCCACCAAGACCGGTTTCGACACACCCGCGCCTTTTGAAGAGGTAGCCACCAGCTTTATTTTCAACACTGAGGGCGGCAACGTCGCTTTCCTGGGCGACACGCTGTACCATAACGGCTACCGCATGGTGGGCGAAAAGTACCAGATCGACGTGTGCACCATGAATATGGGCAACAATGCCCCCGGCTATACCGACAAGATGTCACCCTGGGATTTGTGGCGCATTTCTGAGGCGCTCAATGCCAAGGTCGTCATTCCCATGCACCACGACAACTGGGCCAATTGCTACGAAGATCCGTCCTACTTGGAATACATCGTCGCCCGCAAAGCCAAGGAGAAGCAAATTGACCTGCGGACCGTCACCCTGTTTGCTGGCGCGCGCTACGAGCACCCCACCGATATGGACATGGAACGCTACGTCTACCCTGACTGGCGCGAGCGGATGAACTGGGAAAAGAGCGTGGAGTACGGCCCGGACGTATGGTAAGCCCTGATATTCTGTAGGAGTGATGCATCCCTTGTAGAACCTGTGCTTCTCAGCCATGTTCTACCTTTTGCGCTTGATTGCCCGAGCAAAGTGTTGCCAGGGATGCATCGCACCTACTGTTTTCTGGGCAGTAAGCGAATCAAGAACACGCTGATGGCGAGGCAGGCGAACGCCGTCATGCCGAACATCGGCCGGATACCTGTAGCGTCGGCCAGCAGGCCGCTCAGCCATGGACCAGCGAACATGCCGATGGCATACACCGCTTGGTGTAGCCCCATCGCTGTGCTACGCTCGCCGTCGGCCACGTCGCGGATGCTCATACCCATCAGAACCGGATAGCTAAAGCCTTGAGCGGCCCCTATACAGAATTGCGCGACAAAGACGAATGCCAGCGAGGGGGTCCAAGCAGCCAGCCCGATCCCTCCAGACATGAGCGCGAAGGAAACGAATGCCAGGCGCCGAGTGCCGATGCGGTTGACAATGGCGGCAGCCGCCAGTGTCATAACGGTGACTACGCCGATGTGCATACTCATCAACACGCTCAGTGTAACGTCTGTCGCACCCAGTTGCCCGGCCAGAATCGGCAGAAAGCCAAACGTAACGGCCCAGTTGGCGTATTGACTGACCGCCGCGAGTAGAGAGGGCAGCAGCACGTCGCGACGTGTAATCAGGTGACTGATTCCCGCTACAGATGGACGTCGCAGTGGCTGGGACCGCTCCTTGGACATCAGCGCAACGAATACACCCAGCGCTGCGGCGCAAGTGGCCGTAAAAAAGGCCAGCGAGTACCCACCCAGCTCGTTGAGCGAGCCTGTGACGCTGGTGGCAGTCACCCGTCCGATAGATCCGACGAAGGTGAGAATGGCCGTGGCCCGAATAGCTTCCTGGGCCGGGAACAAGCCGTTGAAAGCCACAGTCAGCGGTACCCAAGTACCGGCGGCCAGTCCTGTGATGGCCCGACCGACGGCCATTCCGCCCGCACTATCTGTGGTGCCCATGATCCAGGCGCCCAGTCCGGCCAGGGCGATGCCGGCGATAATGAACGGCTTGCGCCAGCCCAACCAATCGGCAGCAATGCCTAGCGGCAGCCGGATGACAGCCTGCCACAGGCCATACTGGGCAAGAATCACGCCCACCAGCGACAAGCTATCGCTCTTGCTCTGGACATAAGTCGGTAGAGTCGGCACGTACAGGTACAACGCCATCCAATACATCAAGGCAACCACGGTGTACAGGGCGATTAACATCTGCCGGTTACGGGCGGTTGTCAGGGGGTAATCTGCAGTTATTGTTGAGGGTTCATTCATGGCTACAGTGTCTTTCTTGAATCGGGCAGGATCGAGCCACCTTGTGGCAACACCAGAACACTGGCATCAGACCCAATCTCATCGAGCGCCGTATCCAGTGCGGTCGCCAAATTGTCAAATGGCACCATTCCACACTGTCGAACTAACTCATCAGGCAGCACTGAGACCAGATAGACCTGGGCCCGCTTTAGCACCGCAGCGACCGCTGCCGCCTTGTGCCCGCCCAGCACAAACTCTTGCTGGATGCGCTCTAGCAGATCGTCCGGAGAACTGGCCCCAGTCATCCATACCTCGAATATCCGATTGCCCAGGCCCTCGAGGCACTCGGCCACCAGGATGATGATACCTCCATCCCGCACGGCATAGGCAGCGTTATCCAACGCCTTCTGTGCCTGGTAAAGGTTAACGTCCTTGGGGTAACCGCCAGCGCTGACTAGCACCAGGTCGGCTGGATCGTCGATCTCGACGATGCCGCGTTCGGCAACCATCTCACAGCCCCGACGGTGGGCAGTGGTCACCTCGCCTGCCACAGCGCCGACGATGCGATGCTGACCATCCACCACAACGTTGAGTATAAAATCCACACCGAGCAGCGCTACCCCCTCCTCGATGTCGGCGCGGAGTGGATTGCCGGCTATGCGTCCGGCAGCCGCTTCGGGGCTAACCATCATAGCGTGATTGGCATTGATCGCAGATCGTGACGCGCAGCCGGGCAGGATGGCCTTGGCCCCGCCAGAGTAGCCAGCAAAGTAATGCAATTCCAGGTTGCCCAGACAAATGCGGAAATCGGCCTCGACAACGGGTCGAAATATCTCGACCGGCGTCCCGGCGGAGGTGACGCCCAGCCGAACGGTGTCGTTTGGATCGTGATTGATCACCCGCAAGCAGTGGCAAACGTCACCGCCCACTACTTGCTCTATCTCCGTTTCGGTCATGGGGCGATGTAGACCCAGGGCCAGGACGACCATCACGTCGTCGTCAGGTACACCCGCCGCCGACAGTTCGCCTAGCACCGACGGCAGCAGCCGCTCCGAGGGGCAGGGGCGGGTCAGGTCACTGGTAACTATAACGACCTTTTGCCCTGGCTGGACCATGTCGTGCAGGCGCAGTGTGCCGATGGGATGGGCCAAGGCCTCGCGTAAGACCTCGACTTGGTTGCTCTCCTCTCCGCTCTGCTTTGGAACCAAGATAGCCTGAAGATTGGCGCTGGGCACCTCGGCACTCAGCACATCGTGTCCATAGGGCAACTTTACCCTAGTCACATCCATTACCCAACCCCTACCCCCACCGCTGGGCTGCCCGCCGCAGTGCCTCGACCACCGGCAGCTTTTGCCCCGACAAGAAGCGTACCATCCCACCGCCAGAAGTGCAGACGTAGCCCATCCGCTCGCGGATGCCAAAGCGACCGGCAGCAGCCACACTGTCGCCCCCGCCAATGACCGAGTAGCCGGGGGCATCGGCGATGGCCGTCCATAGCTTCTCAGTGCCTATTGCGCTGACCTGTTGCTCGTACACGCCGGCCGGGCCGTTCACGAAAATAGTCGCCGCGCCTTGGAGCACCTCAATGTAGCAAGCAATGGTCTGCTCGCCGATATCCACCAGTAGATCGTCCGCGGGCAAGTCGTCCAACCCGATCTCTACCCGTCCACCATCATCTATGGCAAAGTCGGAGGGAAAGAGGATGCGCTCGCCGTAGGCATCCAGTAGGGCGCGTGCCTTGTCAATGAACGGCCATAATCCCTTGTCGTGGATCAATCGTTCGGTCGTTTCGCCCAATTTGACTCCCTGGGCCAGGAGCATCACCTCGCCAGTCAACCCGCTGGTGAGGACGCGATGGGCCGTACCCTCACAGAGTACCTGTTCCATCATGCTAAAGGCGTCGGCGATGCGGCTACCGCCCAGTACAAAGACGCAGGGCTGCACAGGCGACTCTTTGATGCGCGTCAGCGCGCTCAACTCGTCTACAAAGAGCCGTCCGCCCGCCGCTGGGAGCACCTCGGCAAAGCCGATCAACGACGGCGCTGAGCGGTGGGCAGCGGCAATGGCCTCGCAGACGAAAACGTCGGCCAGTGGGGCCAGGTTGCGCACCAGCCGCGTCTGAGCCATCTGCTCTGGCATGAGCTTGACAAATTTGGTAAAGGTGGACACCTCTTCGGTCAGGTAGCGCACGTTGTTGAGCAGCAGTAATTCGCCATTTTGCAGCGCCTGGATGCGCTCGATGGCAGACGGCCCGGCAATGTCGTCGATGAAATCGACCGGGCGCTCCAGCAATTCGGCCAGCCGCTCGGCGTGAGGTAGCAACGAGACCAGGCTCTTGTAGTCCTCAGTGTCGCCCTGGTGAGCCAGGATGACCGTCCGCGCGCCCGTGTCCGACAACTCGCGGATGGTGGGCACGCTCTTGCGGATGCGGTTATCGTCGGCCAGTCTGCCGGTCTGCTGGTCAATTGGCGAGTTGATGTCCACCCGCAGGATGACCGTCTTGCCGCGAAAATCAAAATCGTCCAGGGTGAGAGTTCCAGTTTCCATGGCGAAATGACCTCGATCAGTTAAGGACTCCCGGGTCCCGAACAAGTTCGGGGCCGGTCAGCGACCCGATTCCATCCCCAGATACTGGTTGGTCAGACCAACGGCTTTGAGACGGTCTGTTTGCATGCTCATGCAGGCACGGATGCCATCCACCGTCTCAGGAATCGTCACCGCTTCTTGCGGGATGTTGATCGCAAACAGGATATCGTTGCCGGAGAAACCAATGCACTCTTCCCATACAGCAATCTCGTACATATCCCCTCGCTTGTTGCCCAGGTCGCGGGCGTATTTGAACAGCGCCGCATTAGAGTTAAAGCCATCGGCAATGCGCACAACGCGGATGCGCGGGTGTTCACGGAAGGTATCCAGCAGCGTCTCCTTGCTGACATTATTTTTCGGCGTAGCGACGATGCTGATAATGTGACCGTGTGTCACGGGCGTGTGTACCAGGAAGCCGGTCGCCTCCACGTGGGGCATGATGGTCATCAGATCCACTGCTTGGTGATTGGGCACCTTGTCCACCTTGAGCACGTTGGTCAGGCCGCGATGCGTATCTCCAGGGTCGGCCACGCGACGGACGATGGTGATGGCGATCTTTTCCACACCAACCAGACGGTCGATGGCGTCCACAGCGCGGATCAGGCCGGTGGTGTTGCACGAGGTCAGTTTCAAAAAGGTTTGGCCGAGACCTCTTTCGTAATTGGCATAACCGTGGAAAAAGACGTCGACGATTTCATTCTTCTCGCCGCCCTGGAAGATAGCTTTGACATCGTGCTTTTCGTAGAGCATCTTGTTCTTGGCCCCAATGCCGGCCGGGGTGGCGTCCAGGGCAACGTTTACTTGCTCCAACAGATCATCCATACTGCCCGTCACCGGGATACCCAGTTCGTCAAACTGAGGCTTGCGAGCCATATCCACCAGGTACAGGTCGTGAGCCATGCCGCTCTCGTGAAGCGCCCGCACAGCCAGCGTCGGCGCCACGTCCACCACGCCGACCAATTCCATATCTTTTTGCAAAGCCACGCCATCGGCAAGCCGTGTGCCGATAGTGCCATAGCCAAAGACTCCAACTTTAACCATTAGATTCTCCTTGTTTATTTGCTAAATTTCACCTTGAACGAGTTTGCGCACCCGATCCGCGATCTTGTGCTCGTCCACCATCGTAAAGTCTTCCATATTCCGCGCGAACGGCGGTGGAACAGAGGGGGCGCAGACGCGCTGGATGGGCGCGTCGATGTAGCCAAAGGCCTTGTCGGACACCTGGGCAACGACTTCCGCCGCGAAACCGCCCCGCTCCGGTGCTTCGTGGCTCACAACCAGTCTTGAGGTCTTTTTCACCGACTCGATGATGGTAGCGATGTCCAGCGGGAAGAGGGTGCGCGGGTCTACCACCTCGACGCTGATGCCCTCCTTCTCCAGCAAGTCAGCAGCCTTCAGAGCCTTGACCACCGCCATCGACGTGGCGACGACGGTACAGTCGGTGCCCTCGCGCTTGACGTCGGCTACGCCGAAGGGTATGGTATACTCTTCCTCCGGCACGGGGCCGGTGATGTTATAGAGCAACTTTTGCTCAATGAACATGACCGGGTCGTCGAGGCGGATAGCCGTCTTGAGCAATCCCTTGGCGTCGTAGGGTGTCGACGGCATCGCCACCAACATGCCCGGTAGATGGTGGAACCAGGCCTCCAAACTCTGGGCATGCTGTGCCGCCGACGAGCGCCCCGGACCGCCCTGGGTACGAAAGACCACCGGCACTTTGGCCTGTCCGCCCGACATGTAGCGTATCTTGGCTGCCTGGTTGGCGAGCTGATCCATAGCCATAGTCGTAAAGTCGATGTACATATACTCCACCACAGGGCGCATCCCGGTGATGGCCGCGCCGACCGCCGCGCCGGTGAATCCCTGCTCGCTAATGGGCGTCTGAATGACGCGGTCAGTGCCAAAGATGGGCGACAGCCCCAGCGTGACCTTGTAGGCGCTGCCAAAAGGATCGGCGATGTCTTCACCTAGCAGGAAGACACGCTCATCGCGCTTCATCTCCTCAATTAAGGCTTCTTTCAGTGCATCTCGATACGTAATCTCACGCATAATCGCCTCCTTACTTTAGACTTCGACCGGGCTCAGCGGAGCCAACGGATTCCCCAAGTAGTCAAAGTGGACGTAGAGGTCGGTGAGCGCCTCTTCTGGAGCAGGGATCGGGCTAGACCGGGCGTACTCAATGCTGGCCAGCAACTCGGCTTCGACGTCAGCGCCCATCTGCTCGTCTTCCTCGATGGTCAGGTAGCCCCACGCCTTGAGTTGGTTGCCCAGTTTGACGATGGCGTCCTTTTTGCGCCATTCCTCCCGCTCCTCTTTCGGCATGTAGAGCGCCGGATCGCCGACATAGTGGCCCAGAAAGCGATATGTCTTGGCCTCGATAAAACTGGGGCCGCCGCCCGCCCGCGCCCGGTCCACCGCCTCCTTGACCGAACGGTAGACGGCGATGGCGTCCATACCGTCCACACACTCTCCGGGCATGTGATAGGACCGCGCCCGGTTGGCCAGGTCACACTGGTAGGCCGTCCGTTCCCAGGGGTGCGACAACCCGTACAGGTTATTCTGACAGACAAAAATAACAGGAATCTGCCACAAGGAGGACAGGTTCAGCGCTTCGTGAAAGCCACCCTCGGCCGTTGCCCCGTCGCCAAAGAAACAAACGGCCACCTGGTCGGTGCCGCGCATCTTGATCGACAGGCCAACGCCGGTGATCATCGGCAGGCCACCGCTGACGATGCCATTGGCGCCGATGATGCCCTGACTAAAGTCAGCGATATGCATCGAGCCGCCCTTGGCCTTGCAGTAGCCAGTGGTCCGGCCATATAGTTCGGCGAACATATACTTGACTTCACAACCTTTGGCCAGCACGTCGCCGTGGCCGCGATGGGTGCTGGTGATGTAGTCATCCTTGCGCAGCGCAGTGCAGGTGCCCACCGGCACTGCCTCCTGCCCCTGTGATAAGTGCAAGAACCCGGCGATCTCGCCCGCTTCAAAATGCTTCTGAGCCGTGTTCTCAAAGCCACGAATCAACCGCATACGACGGTACATAGCCAGCAGTTGTTCTTTGGTCAAATCTTTTGGGCGTGCTTCCTTAATCTCACCAGTCATGATTCCTCCTAGATGTTCGGTATTCGATATTTGGGACTCGCCACTCCTTCCTCATCCCTCATTTTGCATTTATCAGCAGCAGCAGCATTGGGTCTTTGACCAATTGGGCGATGCGATCCAAGAAACGAGCCGCCGGGGCGCCGTCGACGACCCGGTGGTCAAAGACCAGACTGAGGATCATCATCGGCCGCACAACCACGGTGTCGTCCTCATCAATCACAATCGGCTTGCGCACGATGCGCCCTACACCCAGGATACAGCACTCGGGCAGATTGATGATGGGCGTAAAGCCCTCGACGCCGAACATGCCCAGGTTAGTAATAGTGAAGGTGCCGCCGACCAGGTCATCGGGCAGGCTGCGCCCGGTACGGGTCGCTTCGACCAGCCGAGCGCGCTCGGTGGCGATCTGGGCGATAGTCAGCCGGTCAGCGTTATGGATGACGGGCACCAGCAAGCCCCGCTCGGTATCCACGGCTAGGCCGATATTAATGCGGTCCATGCGCTCGATCCAGCCATCTGAATCTGAGGAATGGCCGCCGTCTCCCAGACGCGCGTTGGCCTCGGGGTGTTCACGCAGAGCCATTGCACAGATTTGGACCAGGATGTCGTTGTACGAAACGCGCTCGACCTGAGATTTGAATCGCTCACGCAGTTTCACGAATTCGGTAACGTCCACCTCCCGGAAAAGGGTCACCCGGGCTGTGGTGTGGACACTGGTCGCCATTCCCTCAGAGACGATTTTGCGCACGCCCTTGAGCGGCAACGTGCTCGCCGCTTTGGGCAGGCCGGGCTCGGGCGCAGCATCCTGAGCCTGTCGAAGGACAGTAGTCTTTTGTCGGATGATGGCTGCTGCGGCTTCCAGCACGTCCTGCTGGGTGACTCGACCTTGGAGGCCACTGCCCGTCGTGCTGGACAGATCCAGGCCCAATGCCGCAGCCAAGTTGGTAGCCACGGGCGTAGCTTTGACCTCGACCAGTGGAGCAGGGGCTTGGGCTGACAACACCTTAGCCACATCTTTGGCCACGATCCGACCACCAGGTCCGCTACCATTCACCACCCCCAGATCCAAGCCTGCCTCGCGGGCCATCCCACGGGCTTTCCAGGATGCCTGCTGGGGGCCTGTTCTGGGTAGAGTCGTTAGAGTCTGAGGAGATTGTGTAACTGGCGCGGGCTTGGGTTTGGGTGTCACATCTATAGCTGGCTGGTCGGGCTGCCAGGCGGCGGGCAAGGATTCGCCAGGGCTAACACCGACTGCAAGGACAGTGCCCACCGGTACTTCCTGTCCCCGCGGCACCAGGATGCGGGCGATGGTCCCTGCCTGGTGGGCCTCGACGACGACGACAGATTTGTCTGTTTCGACGTCAAGAATCTCTTGGTCTGGTGAAATCTGCTCTCCCTCTTTGACCAACCATTCGACTACAGTCCCTTTTTCCATGGTCAGCCCTAACTGGGGCATAGTAATCTCAAAAGGCATAACCATTCCTCCGTGTCGCGATGACGTACCCCCTTCCTCTTGCAAGGAGAGTGTGTTGGGACAAAGGGAAAAGATGTGTCCAGCAAGCCAATTTTTCCCTTCCCCCGCTACTTCTCCCAGGGAGAGGAGATTAGGTTTTGAGCTGACGAATCGTCTCCCGCCAGACTTGTTTGTCTTGGGGTACAACCAGATTGCGGATGGAGAGTTCGATCTGGTTCATGCAGACGGTGTGCCAAACCTGTCCCTCGATGAACGCAGCGTGCCCCTCCTTGGATGAGATGTCCAGGCCAAGCAGGTCGCGGCAGTTGACGTGGTTATACTCGACGCGGAAATCATCCATGAGGAGCATGATGACGCTGCGGGCCATCCCTTTGGCCTCTTTGTGGTCGGTGATGCGTTGGAAAGCCCCCTGGCATCGATTGCCAAAGGGGACTTTGGAAAGGCTCAACCTTCTACCAGGATTGCCTACTCGTTTTCCACGATCATATCCTCTGGTGGCTTGCCCATGTCCTCGATGTGGTGTTGCATAGCACGCATAGCCTTTTCCGGATCTCTTGTCTGGAGAGCTTCCAGCAATTCCTCGTGGCGGGCTGCCAGGTACGCTGGATCGTAGCTGGACTTGCGATAGGTGACGATGGTCCATGTTCCAAACTGCAGTGCCTTCCACAACTGATGCAGGGTTTTGTTTCTCGAAATTCTTAGAATAGTCTCATGAAATTTGTTATCCAGTTTTACAAGTGTATCCCGATCTTGCTGGCGGGCGGCTTCCATCATTTCGTCCAGGATGCCCTGCAGGGCTTTCACATCGTCCTCAGTCAGGTGAGTGGCTGCCAGGCGAGCTGCAAGCGACTCTAAAGCGGCGCGAACTGTATAGGTCTCCCACAACTCCTCAGGCGTGAAGGAGCGTACGGACGTTCCCTTGTACGGTTGCGTCTCCAAGAACCCAAGCAGGACCAGGTCACGGATGGCTTCGCGCACGGGAGCTTGACTTACGCCAAGATGACGGGCCATTGAGCTTTCGACGATGCGATCTCCAGGCTTTAACTCGCCATTCAGAACCGCTTCAATGATATACTCCTTGACCCGGTCGCTAAGAGCGACGCGAGGGAGGTGACTGCTTTCACCGTTGGTGTCTAATTGTGGCTGTCCAGAACTCATATCTTGTCTCTTCAGTCTCGCAACTAACGATTATCGATTTCACGAGTTATTTTACCATCATTCTGTTTTTCGTCAATTAGAATTCCTGTTTGGAGATGAGCCGACTTGACACTCGAGGAAAATGAACTAAAATAAAGCGCGCAGAAATCGATAATCGATTTCTCTATGTTGATTGTTTGGATTGGCAGATCTTGATGCCAAGGAGGATGCAACGATGAAATACATCCGCGAGCAAGACGTCGAAGGTGACCGCATTGGGCCGCCACACCAACGAGTTATTCGGCACTTGGTCACACCTGAGAATATGGGCAGTCAATACCTGTGGCTGGGGACCAGTTCGGTGGATCCGGGCTTTACGAGCAACATCCACGCTCACGAAGACCAGGAGGAGGTCTTTTACTGCGTGTCAGGGAAGGGTCGGATCAAGGTGGATGACGAGGAGGCTCCCCTAGAGCCAGGCGTCGTGGTCTATGTGCCCCCAAAGGCCGCCCACCAGTTGATCAATGATGGAGATGAGATCCTCAAGGTAGTCTCGGCAGTGGCTCCCCCTTTCATCCCGGAAAAGTACAAAAAAGATCACCTGATTAAGGAGTGATTTTGGAGACTCTGCGTCGGAAAAGTCTCTGGCGCAGAGCTTTCAAACACGAGGTTGTGAATATGCGTTTGAAGGATACTGTTGGCGAACTTTGACCAATTGTGGCATAATCTGGTAGATGGAGTGCGTGCACTGAGTAAATGGAGGCTCGATGTCGCTGAAGCCGCAACCGCCGCGTGAAATATCGGAAGAGATGGCCCAAATTGGAGCCAAATTGCTGCCACCAGAGAGTCCCTACCGGCTGGTGGGAGATCAGTTGTATGCAAAGTACCGAGATGAGGACTTTGCCGACCTGTACCCGGCTGAAGGACAACCGGCTCTTTCGCCAGTAGATTTGGGGTTTGTGACAGCCTTCCAGT
>JAUWOI010000387.1 GCA_030612185.1 Anaerolineae bacterium | reverse complement strand
ATGGCGAGGACCCACCCCCCCCCATTCCGCTACCAGGCAGCGAGGCCCCTCCATCCCTCGCATCCCTGGAGATTGAGCCCGGCTAGCGATGGACATTCTGCTGCTGGCCCTGCGTCTCCTGCTCGCCATCCTGCTCTATGCTTTTCTGGCCGCTGTGCTGTTGATGCTGTGGCGCGACCTGCGCCAGGCGACCACCAGTCGTGAGGTAGCCCGGCCGGGTGGGCGACTGATCCTCCTGCACACAGAGGACGAGGCACTAGCCGAGGGCACCACTTTCCCCTTGCAGCCCATCACCTCGATAGGCCGCTCGCCGAGCAACACGCTCCCCATCCCAGACACCTACGCTTCTGCCCAGCACACCCTGCTGACCTGGCGAGAAGGTCAGTGGTGGTTGGAGGATCAGGGCAGTCGCAATGGGACACTGCTCAACGGCATGCGCATCAACAGTCCCACCGTCGTCAGCAGCGGCGACGTCATCGGCGTGGGACGCACACAACTGAAACTGGAACTTAGCAGTCAGCCATCAGCAGTTAGCCATTAGCAAAATGCAACTGAGAAGGAGGTAGCGTTATGGATCTTGGGCTGCACGATAAGATTGCACTGGTAACCGCTGCAAGCAAAGGATTGGGCCAGGCTGTCGCGTTGCGCCTGGCGCAGGAGGGAGCGCACGTCGCCATCTGTGCCCGAAACGAAGAAATACTATACGAAACCGCTGCCGAAATCAAGACGACTACGGGGGTCGAGGTGCTGCCCGTCCCGGCTGACGTCTCCGACCCAGCGGCTGCAGACGCGTTGGTCAAGGCCACCGTGGAACGGTTCGGGCGGATTGACGTCCTAATCACCAACGCCGGGGGACCGCCCCCAGGGCAGTTCCTAGACCTGACTCCCGCAGACTGGGAGACCGCCACACGGTTGACGCTGATGAGCGCGGTGCGCCTCTGCTATGCCGTCGTGCCGGTGATGAAGGAGCAGGCCAAGGAGCCTGCCCTGAGCCTGCCGAAGGGCTCCATCCTGGCCATGACCTCGGTCAGCGTCAAGCAACCATTACCTAACCTCATCCTCTCCAACAGCCTGCGGTTGGGGGTGATCGGGCTAGTCAAGACACTGGCCGATGAACTGGCTCCCTTCGGCATCCGCGTCAACGGTATCTGCCCTGGCTGGACCCGCACCGCACGGGTGGATCAACTCCTGCGCGACCGGGCCGGGCGAAACTCCACCACGCCGGAGGAAGAGGCCGCGAAAATCGAAGCCTCTATCCCGCTGGGGCGGATGGGCACGCCCGAGGAATTCGCCGCCGCCGCCGCGTTCCTCGTCTCACCCGCCGCCTCCTACATCACCGGCGTCAGCCTGCTCGTGGATGGGGGAATGTACCGGGGAGTGCTGTGAGGGACAGTGTGCGTCTCGAACGGAACGACTGGCCCTGGCTAGCAAGCCTGCTGGTCATCGGCTGCCTGACTCTCGGCGTCTTCGCACTCACCGCCTACCGCTTCACCGGCGGCCAGGGGGGTGTGCCGCTGGACGACGCCTGGATCCACTTCCAGTTCGCCCGCAACCTGGCCCGTGGCGACGGCCTCTCTTTCAACCCCGGCTATCCCACGTCCGGCTCCACCGCGCCGCTGTGGACGCTGCTCCTGGCCGCCGTGTACTTCGCGGGTGGCGCTGCCAACGGCCCCGTCGCCGGGCAACTGTTGAGCGGGGCCTGCTTCCTGGCCGTTTTGGCGGCCACCTACGCGCTAGGCAAACAGTTGACGGGCAGCCGCTGGGCCGCATGGCTGGCCGGCGCCGTCGTCGCCACCAACGGGCGTTTGGTCTGGGCAGGCCTCTCGGCGCTGGAGACGTGTCTATTCGCCATGCTGAGCCTGCTGGCAATAGGCGCCCACCTGAGCGACCGGGCTACCCTTCGACAATCTCAGGGCGACGCCCGCCATTACCGGCTGCGCACGGCAGCCCTCTTCGGGCTGGCCGCACTGGCCCGCCCCGAAGGCTACCTCCTCTTCACACTGGCGCTGGCCGATTTCCTGTTTGCACTGACCGTGCAAGGAGACGAACCGTGGCGCGCCCGTTGGCGGCGATTGCCTATTCTCCCCACCCTGCTCTTCGCTGCCATCGTGCTCCCCTACCTCTTGTTCTCCCTACACACCAGCGGCCACCTGCTCCCCAACACCTACCACGCCAAGGCCGTCGTCAACCTCCTGCCCGACCGCGATTTTCTGAGCCTGACAGCCCGGTATCTGATCCAGGACAACCCGCTGCTATTACCCTTTTTCCTTTTCGGTCTTATCCTATTGATTGAGCGTGCCCCTCTATTAAGTCTATGGAGCGCAGGCTTGCCGCTGGTCTACGCCTTCCTCCACGCCGTGCTCTACCAGCATGGGCGCTACCTGATCCCCCTCATCCCCTGCAATGCCGCGATCGCGCTGTGGGGCCTGCTGGAAGCACAAAAGATAGCTCGTCGTCGTGGATGGTGGCGCTGGCGAAGCCACCCACACACACTCGGGGTATTGGTCAGCCTGCTCGTCGTCGCCGGGACAGCCTGGCGGCTACCGACGATGGCACACCTCTATGCCTGGAATGTAGATGAGATCAACGAGATGCACGTTGCCCTGGGCCATTGGGTGGCAGAACACACCCCGCCGGACGCGCTCCTGGCCCTGAACGACATCGGTGCCATCACCTACATCTCCGAGCGGCCGGTGGTGGACCTGGCAGGGCTGGTCACACCGGAGGTCGTCCCAATGCTGCGCTCCCCCGACAGGGATTCGCGACTGGTTGACTTCATGGCTGAGCAAGGCGTACAGTACGTCATCATCTTCCCCAATTGGTTCCCCGGCCTGGCCGCCCGTGACGACGTTTTGGAACCAGTGCATCAGGTGACGTTGGAACACAGAAACGTCGCCGGCGGGGAGACGATGGTCGTCTATCGCGCCCACTGGCACGAATCGGACTGATGAAGTAAAATAAGAAGTACAGTGCACTATGATTGCAATCTGGGAGGTACAGATATGAGATGGCAAGAACACATCCAGGTGAACCCCAGGGTTGCCTTCGGCAAACCCATTGTCGCCGGCACGCGCATCCCGGTCTATATGGTACTAGAGCTGATCGAGGCAGGCTACACACCACGGCAAATCGTCACCGAGTTTTATCCCACGCTGACGGAGGATGATGTTCGTGCGTGCATCCGCTATGCCACCGAACTTGCCAAGAACGAGGAGATTTACTTTGCCAGAGAAGTCGCCGTTGCAGTTACTGGCTGATGAATGTGTCTACAAAGCGACCACCGATTTCCTGCTCAGTCTAGGCTACGATGTGGTCACTGCACAAGAACTCGGACTGTCGGGCACTGACGATGACATTGTCATTGACAAGGCGGTAACCCTTGGCCGCGTTCTCCTCACAAGGGACATGGACTTCAGCAACATCCTCATATACCCCCAGCAAAGTATCTGGGCATCGTGGTGCTGAAAATGAACCCAGCGACGATGCATGACGTCCACAAAGTACTTAAACAGGCACTCGTGCAGATGCACAATCTCACAGGTGCGCTGCTCGTAGTAGACAGAAACAAATTCCGTATCCGCCGTTGGGAACTGTCGTGAGAAAACGAGTGTCCAGCAACCAACATCAAGCAACCCATCAGCGAAGGAGTATACTAATGGCTGCAAACCTCATCCGCATCGGCGTCATCGGCGGCAGCGGTCTCTACCAGATGGAGGGACTAACTAACGTCGAGGAGCGCCACATCTCTACCCACTTCGGCGATCCCTCCGACACCGTCACCATCGGCACACTGGAGGGAGTGCGCGTCGCTTTCGTGGCCCGCCACGGCCGGGGCCATCGTATCATGCCCACTGAGGTTAACTACCGCGCTAACATCTTCGCCCTCAAGAGCCTGGGCGTCGAGCAGGTCATCTCCGTCTCCGCCTGCGGTTCCCTGCGCGAGCACCTGCACCCTGGTGAGATCGTCATCCCCGACCAACTGTTCGACTTTACCAAGAAGCGGGAGCACACCTTCTTCGGGAACGGGCTGGTGGCGCACGTCGGCGTGGCCGATCCGCTCTGCCCGCGCCTCTCGGCCCTCCTGGCCGATGCAGTGGAGGAGGCCGGCGACACCGTCCACCGGGGTGGGCGCTTCATCACCATCGAGGGTCCCCGCTTCTCCACCAAGGGCGAGAGTTTCACCTATCGCGCCTGGGGGATGGACCTCATCGGCATGACGACCTGTCCAGAGGCGTTCCTGGCGCGGGAGGCGGGGATGTGCTACGCGGTGATGGCCCACGTCACCGACTACGACGTGTGGCACGAGACGGAGGAACCGGTCAGCGTCGAAGCGGTCATCCGTATCCTCCAGCAAAACACCGCCCTGGCCCAGCAGGCCATCCGGCTGCTGGTCCCCCGCCTGACTGCCGCCGGGCGCACCTGCGACTGCAAGGACACCCTGGCGACCGCCATCATCACTCAGCGCGACGTCATCTCCGAGCAAGTCAAACGCAACCTAGCGCCCATTGTTGGGAAGTATCTTCGGTAGGTCTCGGGTCCCAAGTCTCAGGAGTGAATCGCTGGAACCACTGAATTGTTGAAGACACTGAACTCACTGAATAACTTGCCAAGTTAGTGGCCTCACCAAACGCGGGGCTGGGCCATGTCAGTGGTCTCAAAGGCATCAGTGGACTCAGTGGTTCCAACCCGGTGCGGCTGCGATGAGGGGTGAAGCACTGTGACGACACGGACACCGTGCTGTGCC
>JAUWOI010000275.1 GCA_030612185.1 Anaerolineae bacterium | reverse complement strand
TGTACATCGCCCAGGCCCCCTCCTTGGCCTGGAAGAAGGGCGGGCGCAAAATCGCCTTCTGGCCCTATAAGATTGCCATCGGTCACCTGGAGGATCGAACACAGGCGCAGAAGGTGGCGCCGGGACTGGTGGACCTGGTGAACCGCACCTGGGAGCGGCGGGAGGAGATCGAACCGGACTACGAGATGCACCGGCGTCCAGGGCCGATGGAGGTCTACAAACTCCTTCCGCAGACCAACTGCAAAGCCTGTGACCAGCCGACCTGTTTTATCTTTGCCACCAAGTTGGTGGTGGGTCACGTGAGACTGGAGGATTGCACCCCGCTTCAAGAGCCTCAGTACGCCGGGCAGCAGGCGCAACTGGCCGAACTGCTGGCGGTGGATATGCCCGCCATCGGCCGGCGGGAGTGATTATGTAAGGAGATGGGTGCTATGGGATACAAAGAGTTGAGGCAGCAGGTCGAGGCGCTCAACTGCCAGTTGACGCCATCCTTCGTCGAGGACGTCGTCGGCGCGTTGTTGCGCCAGGGCGAGGACGTGGGCGGCGGCGTAAACGCCTTCCGGCTGGTCACATGCCTGTTGGGTGACCCGCCATTGAGGGACGTGGAGGTCACCTGGGCCTACGATCGCCTCAAGCCAGCGTTGCGATCCACGTTTGAACAAATCCCGTCGCTTTACTACTTTGAGGGCGACTGATGAGCGGAGGATTGCATCTTCCCGGTGGGAAGATCACGCAGATGAGATAAGTATGGCGAAATTGAGTTACCGTCAAATCCTGGTGGGGCGGGCGCCGGCTGGGATGCAGGGGCTGGACGAGTTGTTCGAAGAGTTGTACGAGCAGGGACGCCGGCCGGACGAAGCGGGCCTGGGGCCGGAGTTGGTCAAACGCGTCCGGGCGCATAACTACATCCCCAAGGCGGCAGTGGACGACTTTGCCAAGGCATTGCGGCGCGAATACCGCCAATACGCTGACCAGCGGGCAGATGGCGGCAAGCCCCAACCGGTCAACTACGGCACGTGGCGCGGCCACCCGCGCGAGCACATTTCCTGGTACCCCATGATAGTGGCGGATCTGTGCAATGGGTGCGGCTTGTGTCTCAAACTGTGCACGTACGGTGTCCTGACCCCTACCTCCAATGATAAGGTCGAGGTAGTGGAACCGTTCAAGTGCATGGTGGGGTGCAGTTCGTGTGCTGACATCTGTAGACCCAGGGCGATTACCTTTCCCCCCCACAGTATCCTGAATACCTTTCGGCCAGACAGATGAAATCACGCCCGACGCAGTTCCGATCAGTCTTCGCAGACCGTGACCTGGGCTAAAGCAGGAAAAGGGCCGTATCAGACTGGACAGCATTGTCTCCATGTAGTAGAATGTGTCGCACAGAGTAGACGGAGGCAGTTCTGTGGGATGGCTCAATCGGGCTGTTCCTGTTGCAGTCTGAAACGAGGGAGGCTTCGAGGTCACAATGATCCCTGAACAGCGAAAACGTAAAGGCATCTTGACTGTCAACCTTGGACTGGCCGCCAACACCTTTCTGGCCGCCTTGAAAACGAGCATCGGCGTTTTGGGCCACAGCCCGGCCTTGCTTGCCGATGGCGTCAACTCCACCGCCGACGTGGCTTACGGGATTGTGGTCAGCGTGTTTATGCGGCTGGCCGGGAAGCCGCCCGATGAAGAGCATCCATACGGCCACAGCCAGATGGAAAGTATCGCGGCAGTGGTCGTGGGCTCGTTTGTGATGACTACCGCCATCGCCATTTTCTGGGATGCGGTCAACAACGTGTACGATTTGTTGATTGGACAGGGTGACTTCGGCGGGGCCGCGATTGGCGCTTTGTGGGTGGGGTTGCTCACGGTGGCACTCAAGCTGGGGTTGACGATTTGGACGCCGCGAATAGGCCGACAGACCCAGAACGCCGCTGTGCTGGCATTGGCCTACGATCACCGCAATGACATCTTCTCCGCCCTGGCAGCGACGGTTGGCATCTTCTTCGGCCGGATGGGCTACTCCTGGGTTGACCCGCTGGCCGGGGCGCTGGTTGCACTGATCATCCTGCGCACGGGCATCGAAATTCTGCGTGAGGCAACCGCAGATTTGATGGATACCATACCTGGCCAGGCGCTGGCTCAACAAATCACCGAATTGTTGGACACTATTCCGGGCGTACAGCAGGTTGAAGAGATCCGCGCCCACCGGTTCGGACCATACCTGGTAGCCAACGTGACTATCGGCGTCGACGGTTCGTTGAGCGTGACCGAAGGCGATGAGATTGCCACTCAGGTCGAACGCACTCTGATCAAGCGCATCGAGTTCATGCGCCGAGTTCACGTCCATTACCACCCGGCGACCTCGCTGGATATAAGTCAAAGGTCTGAGGAAAATATCTATCCGTCAATTTCCTGGTGATTGAGGATGCAGACACCTTTCTACGTTGACGGCTACGGAGGGTTCTGGCTGGTCTTCGCAGAACCGTGGGGGAGCACAACCTGGCAATGAACCCCCTGTGATAGATTAGCCTGCAACTGTGACTGGAGGATTGCACCGATGACGACCTTGGCTGTTGAGACTGAAGGGCTGGCCAAAGTCTGTGGCCTGCTGACCGCCGTAGACCACATCTCCTTCGACGTGTGGGCAGGGGAGGTCTTCGCTCTGGCGACAATCATCCTGCTGCGGCGACTGGATTAGAGAATACGATTTCACCTTCCACTCTGCAAATTGTGCCTGCCAACCAGCATCCAGCACCCGGGCTTGTCAGTTGACTTATAGCGCGAATCCGTGTATATTTAGCGCGGAGTAGGAGAATCCGTGACACCGAAACGCGTTTTGATCATAGAGGATAGTTCCGAGACTCAGCAACTGCTGGCCGAATTGGTGCTTGAACCCAACGACTATCGGCCTATCGTGGCCATGGATGGGGAAGAGGGGCTTCGGTTGGCGCTAGAGGAGCACCCCGATCTCATCATCCTGGACATGCAGTTGCCGAAGATGAACGGGATCGAAGTGCTGGGGGCGCTACAACAGCGGGACATAGACATCCCGGTCATCTTCACTGCCGTCCGCGAGTCTCCCGAAGTGGTCGTGCGAGCCTTCCGGTTGGGAGTGTGTGACTATGTCATCAAGCCTTTCGATCCTCAGGAGATGCAGGAAGCGATCCAGCGCGCTTTCGCTACCGCCAGGGTGCACGAGGAACGAGGTCAACTCGCGCAGCAACTTCAGCGCCAACTCCAGGAACTGAACGCCGTCTACGCGATTGGGCGATCGGTCACGTCGCTGCTGGATCTGAACCGTGTGCTCAACCGCGTAGTCGAGGCGGCGGTATACATGGCGGATGCTGAAGAGGGCATGCTCCTCCTGCTGGATAGCGAGAGTGGCGAACTCTACCTGCGGGCGGCCAAGGGTGTGGACGAAAAAGTAGTGCGCAGCCTGCGCGTGCGCATAGATGACAGCATCGCTGGCCGCGCGCTGCGGACGGACCGCCCCGTGCTTCTGACCGGCGAGCAAGCCAAGGTCTCCACCGGCTATTTGGTCAAGGCACTGCTCTATCTACCACTGCGGGTGCCTGAGCGCGGGGTGATCGGTGTGCTGGGGGTAATCAATCGCGAAACGGTGCGCTCATTCTCCGAGCGCGACATTTTCCTGCTCTCAGCCCTGGCGGATTATGCGGCTATCGCCATTGAAAATGCGCGACTCTTCGAGGCGGTTGAGGTCGAGCGGGCCAAGTTAGAGGCAATCTTGCGAGAGGCCGAGGAGGCAATTGTCGTCGTTGACGAGGACGACAATATCCTATTGTGCAATACAGCAGCCCGCGTCGCGCTGGACCTGGCCGAGGCCGATCTGTTGCACCGCCCCGTTGGCGAGGCCATCCCGCATCCGTATCTGCATGAAATGTTCGCCCAGGTGCGCGAGACAGGGAAGGCAACACACAATGAGGTATCCCCGAAGGATGGGCTCACGTTCAACGCACAGATCACGCCCATCGAAGGAGTCGGCCGGGTGCTGATGATGCAGGACATCACGCACCTGAAGGAATTGGATCGTATCAAGTCGGAGTTCGTCGCCACCGTCTCTCACGATTTGCGCACGCCACTGACCACGATCCAAGGCTACATCGAATTGCTGCCCCGTGTAGGACCGCTGACTGCGCAACAACAAGAATTCATCCAGCGCGCCCGCGAGAGTACGGAAACTATCACTGAACTGATCGGTGATCTCCTCGACATTGGTCGTATTGAGGCCGGGTTTGACCTGGAGATGGAAACCTGCGACTTAGGGCAGGTGATAGAGGGAACGGTCAGAGAGTTCCGACTGCAGGCAGAGCACAAAGGGCAAGAGTTGCGCTGGCAGTCACCCGAGATACTGCTGCCGGTGCAAGGCAACCCCCATCGTCTGCGCCAGGTGATGGACAATCTGCTCGGCAACGCGGTCAAGTATACACAGGAAGGCGGCTGGATCGCTGTGAGCGTGGTTGAGGATGGAGAGCACATCGTAGTACACGTGACCGACAACGGCCTCGGTATCCATCAGGCCCAACAGCCGTACATCTTCGACAAGTTCTACCGTGTGAAGTCGGAAGAGACAGCAGACATCAAGGGTACAGGGCTGGGACTGGCAATAGCCAAAGCGGTGATCGAAAAGCACAATGGGCGGGTATGGGTAGAGAGCAAGCCGGGAGTAGGCAGCGTTTTCAGTTTCGTGCTGCCTACCCTGAAGGCCTGACGCAGAGGGAAGCAAAGATTACTTCCCCGAGGATTGCTTCCAACAGGGGTGCTCAATCAAGAGCACCCTCTGTGTTTCTGCGATGGGCGTAGGGTTTCCGTAGGGTTGGCGTAGGGTTGGCGTCAAGTCCTGCGGGGCAAAGCATGGTATCATGTATGTGAGTTAGGGACGGTTTCTCTTCTTCTCCTCCTTTTGGTGAGAGCCGGGGTGCGGCGACCCCGGCTCTCCGTGTTTATAGGGCCGGCGGGTCGCGCCCACCGGCCCTTCATACGTGTGCCCTGTCCCGCCGAATCAGCGGTCAGTAACCCCTCAGAGCCAGCAGCAAGTAGATGGCGTAAGGCCGATCCACCAGCAATTCTGTCAAGAGACATCACCGCAGCGCCACGGTTGGCGCAAACGGCCCATAGTGCTATAATCCTGCCCAGGAGGTCAGATGAACAGAGGCGGGCGGCAAATTGCAAAGGCGGCGACGCTGGTGATGGCGCTCTTCGTCGTCAGTCGCGTGTTTGGGCTGGTGCGAGAGATGGTCGTCGGCGCGCTTTTTGGCACCAGCGCCGCGTACGATGCCTACCAGGCCGCGGCCCGCATCCCGGAGATGATCTTCCTGGTCGTCGCAGGAGGGGCATTGGGATCAGCCTTCATCCCCGCTTTTGCCGACCACATGGCGAAGGAAGATCACGCCGGGGCGTGGCGATTGGTCTCGGCCATCGTCAACCTGGCACTGATCGTGTTGACTGTCACGGCGGGGCTGACGGCGGTCTTTGCGCCAGTGCTCGTGCGCACGGTCATCGCCCCCGGTTTCGATCAGCCGCAGCAGGCACTCACGGCCAGGCTGCTGCGGCTGATGCTGCTCTCCCCAATCATCTTCGGCGTGAGCGGCATTGTGATGGGAGCCTTGAACGCCCATCAGCACTTCCTCCTGCCAGCGCTGGCTCCCTCGGTCTACAACCTCTCGATCATCGGCGGGGCGCTGCTCCTGGGGCCACGCCTGGGCGTGATGGGAATGGCGGTCGGCGTAGTCGTGGGGGCGGCGCTACATCTGTTGGTACAGGTGCCGGGGCTGATGCGCTATGGCGCGCGTTACATCCCCACGTTGGGGCTGTATGACCCCAGCGTGCGCGAGGTGGGGCGACTGATGGCACCACGGGTGCTGGGCACGGCCGTCATCCAACTCAACTTCGTCGTCAACAACAGCCTGGCCTCGATGATGGGCGAGGGGGCAGTCTCGGCCATCAACTACGCCTGGCTGCTGATGATGCTACCGCAGGGGGTCTTCGCCCAGGCTGTGGGGACGGCCGCCTTCCCGACCTTCGCCGAGCAGGTGGCCCGAGGGGAGCGGGACGAGATGCGGAGTACACTTGCCGCGACCCTACGAGCGGTCTTTTTCCTCAGCATCCCTGCCACGGTGGGACTGCTGATGCTGGGCCGGCCGTTGGTGGGGTTGCTCTTCGAGCGGGGGGCGTTCGAGGCAGGCTCGACGGAAGCAGTAACGTGGGCGC
>JAUWOI010000546.1 GCA_030612185.1 Anaerolineae bacterium | reverse complement strand
GTTACATCCCCGACGTCTCCGACGACGATCTGATCCCTCACATCCAATCGGGCCGCCTCACAGCCACCTCAGATTACGACGCATTGCGCGAGGCGGACGCCATATTCATCTGCGTCCCCACTCCCTACGACGCACAGCGCGCCCCTGACCTTTCCTACATCCAGGCCGCCAGTTATGGTATCCGGCCACGCATGAAGTCCGGTCAACTGGTCATTTTGCAAAGCACGACCTATCCCGGCACGACGGAGGAGATTGTCCAGCCGATTCTGGAGAAAAGCGGCCTCCAGGCCGGCGTAGACTTCTACCTGGCATTCTCTCCCGAACGCATTGACCCTGGCAACAAACAATGGTCGGCCTACAATACGCCCAAGGTCGTAGGCGGCATCACACCGGAGTGCACTCGACTGGCGTGCGACCTCCTGAGCCAGATGGGCGCGCCGGTGCATCCTGTCTCCTCTCCCCGCGCCGCCGAGTTGACTAAACTGCTGGAGAACACCTTCCGTGCCGTCAACATCGCCCTGGTCAACGAATTGGCGCTGCTGACCGAGCGCATGGGAATCGACCTCTGGGAAGTAATCGAGGCCGCCAAGACCAAGCCCTTTGGCTTCATGCCCTTCACGCCAGGGCCGGGCGTGGGCGGGCACTGCATCCCGGTGGACCCTTACTATCTCAGTTGGAAAGCCCGCGAGTACGACTATTACACCGAATTCATCGAACTGGCCGGCGAGGTCAACCAGGCGATGACTCACCACGTCGTAGACCTTGTCTGCCAGGGCCTAAGCCTCCAGGGCAAGCCGCTGCGTGACGCACACGTACTGGTGCTGGGCGTCGCCTTCAAGCCTGACATTGACGACGCCCGCAACTCCCCCGCCGAGCGCATCATCGAACTACTACTGAGTCGCGGCGCCCGCGTGTGCTACCACGACCCCTACGTGCCACGCTTCCAGGTGGGCGACGACGTCTTCCACCGCGAAGCAGTCGTGCTGGAGTCGGTGCCGCTGACGGAGGAGGAGATCACCGCTGCTGACTGCGTCGTCATCGTCACCGATCACCGCAGCCTGGACTACGCCCGTGTGGTGCAGCATGCAGACCTAGTCGTGGACACCCGCAACGCCACTTCTGGCATAGCCAGCCACAGGGAAAAAATTGTGCGCCTGGGCGCGCCGCTGACAGGTTTGTAGTAGTGACTTCAGTCGCTCTCAAGCCATTACAGTCCATCAGGCTGGTGAAATGCCATACATGATGCGCGATGACGTCCCCCCTCCCCCACCCACCCGGCGGCTGAGGATAGTTCAGATTCTCACCGTCGTCGCGATCTTCGTCGCCATTGGCGCAGCCCTCTACTTCCGCGATCATCTCCAAGAACTGGAGCAATACGGCTACGCCGCCGTTTTCCTGGTCGGTCTGGTCAGCAATGCAACAATTATATTCCCCGTCCCCGGCCTGGCCGTCAGTTCGGTGATGGGCAGCGTCTTCAACCCTTGGCTCGTGGGCCTCATTGGCGGTATGGGTCAGGCCCTGGGAGAACTGACCGGCTACATGGCCGGCTACAGCGGGCAGAGGCTTGTGGACAACAACCCCACCCATAACCGCCTGATGCGATGGATGCAGCACCACGGCACACTGACCATCTTCATCCTGGCCGTCACTCCTAACCCTGTAGCCGATGTGGGCGGCATGACCGCCGGCGCGCTGCGCTTCCCGCTGTGGAAATTCCTGGCCAGTTGCACTGCTGGCAAGATAGTCAAAAACGTCATCTTTGCGCTGGCCGGCTACTACGGGATTGAGGCAGTGTTCAAACTGTTTAGTGGTTGACGGCAACACTAGCACGTGGTATAATCTAGTCACAAACTACATTCAAAAAGACGGCGAACAGGAGGAGTAGGCAGGACCGGCCTTGGCGAACCATCCCTGAGATGGGAAGAGAAGAGGGCCACCGGCTGCAAGCCCTCGCAGCGCCCCCTGCCGAAGGGCGCCTGGGAGGCGAGAGGCTGAACTGGGCTAGCAGAAGCCGGATAAGCCTCTTCGGGTTCGCCCGTTATCGCGAGAGCCCTTGTTGGAGGGTTGCAGAGTGCAACAATAGAATCCATTGATGCCCTGAAATCCGAGTTCTATTGTTGAACCAGGGTGGTACCACGGAGGGTTGCCCCTTTCGTCCTTGGACGAAAGGGGCTTTTGCGTAGGAGATGCACGAAGTGATTACCTTAAGGAGGAGTGGACAAACAATGACCGACAAACTCTCTAAAACATACAACCCCAAAGAGCACGAAGAACGGCTCTACCAGTGGTGGGAGGAACAGGGCTACTTCCGCCCCGAAAAGCAGGTTGAACTGGGCCTGGCCTCCGAGGACGGCCCGCGCTGGTGCATCACCATGCCGCCGCCCAACGTCACCGGCGCGCTTCACCTGGGCCACGCCATGGTCGCCGCTGTCGAGGATCTGATGACGCGCTACTACCGCATGCGCGGCTTCGAGACCCTCTTCCTGCCTGGCTCCGACCACGCCGGCATCGCCACCCAGAACGTCGTCGAGCGGGAACTGGCCAAGGAGGGACTCACACGCCACGACCTGGGGCGCGAGAGGTTCATCGCCAAAGTGTGGGAGTGGAAGCACGTCTACCACCGCCGCATCACCGACCAGACTAAGCGACTGGGCGTCTCGTGCGACTGGACGCGGGAGCGCTTCACCCTCGACGAGGGGCTGAGCCACGCCGTGCGCACCGCCTTCATGCGCCTCTACGAGAAGGATCTCATCTATCGGGGGACTTACCTGATCAACTGGTGCCCCCGCTGCACCAGTGCCATCTCCGACCTGGAGGTGATCCCGGAGGAGCGTGCCAGCCACCTCTGGCACATCCGCTACCCCATCCTCAACGACGCTTGGGATGGCCCTCTCCCTCCCCCCCGGGAGGGGGGGGCGG
>JAUWOI010000422.1 GCA_030612185.1 Anaerolineae bacterium | reverse complement strand
CAACTCGGGGGTGATAAAGGGGAAGTAGAGACGGTGGGGGTGAGTTTGATCACCTCCAAAGGCATACCGGGGTTGGCTTCATCTCTGAAGAACACCCCCCGCAGTCCAAGGAAGAGAATCAGTACCACGGCGGTCAGTAAGAGTAGTATGCCGCCGACAATAAGAACGATCAGCAGCCAGCGACGCTGTGGCGGGCCGGCCTGTGGGGGTTTCCCTGTTGCTGGAGTAGGGGTCGCTTCGCTCATAGATCAGTGCGCTCCTTCCGGGAGCGGCTGGGGTGGGACGCGCACGTAGATGCTGGCCCCTTCGCCGGCCACCAGTTGGCTGAAGCCGAAGAAAGGGACGCTCACGCGCACAGGGCCCTGTGCCGCGACAGTGAATTCCAGGCTACCTTGCTCGTCGGTGAAGCCCTGGGCCAGCAGTTGGTTGGTAGCGGCTTCGTAGGCCTGGGCCGAGACACCTGCGATGCCCTCTCCCGCGCCAGCCTGGTGGTCGTCGTTGGCATCGTAGTAGACTAGAAGGCTGACGGGGATGAAGCGAGGGGCCGGGGTCGTGGCAGGGACCGGGGTCGGAGTGGTCAGCGTGCGCACCGTCAGATCCTCAGAAGGGATAGGGGTGGCGACGGGCGAACTTGACGGCGTAGGGGTAGCGGTCGGAGTCCCCGGCGTCGTGGCGGGCTGGGGTGCGCTGGTTGCAGTGGGCTGACCGGGTACCTGCATGTCGCAACGCAGCGTGTAGTTACTGTTGTGTATGTCGCTCGGAGTGCGATCGCCGGTGCCCACCAGCAGGTACAGCCAGCCTTCGTAGGTGGAGTAGTAGGCAAAGTAACTGCTATAGTTCCCCGGTTCGACGTCATCGTTGCCGCCGATAGCGTTGTCCCACGAAGGACCGCTGAACACGATCATGTTCGTGTCCACGCCGGGGGACAGATCCGACGTAGCACACTCAAAGATAAACCCCGGCTTGACCCAGATCTTGAAGAAGTCGTTGTCCACCCCACCATAGGGCGGGACAAGGTTGAAAGTCTGGGACTGGTTGGCAGCGATGACGCAGGCGTAGACAAAGTCAAGATTGTCCTCGCAACTGTCGGCCTCGGTGTCAGCGCCGGGGCCGGGCGTAGGCGAAGGCCCAGGGGCGGGCACGCTTTCCTCTTCGATTGTCAGATCGTAGCTGCCGGTGGTTTGGACCTTGTTGGTGATGCGGACGTAATAGTACCCGTCGTACTCGGCCTCCCACTTGGCCTGCGAGGCGTAGCCGCCCCCGCCATCATCGTTGCTCTTCACCACGCTGTTGTTCTGGTTGCGGATTTCCATGTATGTGTCAACACCGCTCAAATCGCTTGTCGTGGCCTGGTACCACTTTCCATCCTTGGCCCAGAACTTGAACCAGTCCTCGTCACCGGCGGGATAAAAGTTGGCGAGGCCTTTGAGATCCCCCAGCGTGATCAATGTCGCCACCGGCAATGCGTACGCCTGATCGAAACTGTCGTTTTGCTCATAATCGTCCTCCCAGGGGCTTGGAGTGGCCGATGGGATCGGGGTTGGCGGGGTAACAGAGAAATCCAGATGGTATGTTTCACCAGAGCACTGCTGGCTAATCTGAAACACCTTGAAATAATATGGACCGTAGCTATCAGCCAGCAGCGCAACCTCAGCATAGTTGTTAGTCGTGCTGGTGTCAGTGATAATCGGCGTGAGGCTCGCGTCGTAGACAATGATCCCCAGGTTGTAATTGGTTGTTTTGTCAGGAATCGCATCAACCTCGTAAGTCGAACCTATCCCGGCGTTGTCGAGCCGAAACCAGTCATCCTTCGGAGGTACCGATTCATCTTTGTCTCCGGGGGCTAACGCCAGACCAGTGTAGTTGGCCAGCGTGGCAGCACTGGTATAGTCGTCGTTGTAGGTCCCTGCATTTTCCAGACTATCGGTCGTCGTGGTGGCCAGTGTACAGTTGATCGCCTGGTACAAGGGTAGATAGGCTTCCCTCAACGGATCGCTGAAAGCATAATCCAGGCGTGGGGCAGCCAGGGTTGGGGCAGACCGGCCGGCGATGACGGAGAACAATACCAACAACAGGCCCAGGCTCGCCGCCACGGTTAGAAGCACTATGTATGCACGTTTCATCGGCACATTCCTCCCGGCAGGACGCATCTCCAAAGCGCCCTGACCAAGCCTACTATACCACAAACACCGTCAGACTTCAAGTGGCGCTGCGGCCTCCTCTAAGCCGTGATTGGGTGTTTCCTGCTGTTAGCCAGGAGCCGCTGACCGCTAACTGCTATCCGTACCCTAGTCGTCGCAGTTCCATATCGTCCCGCCGCCAGCCCTTGCGCACCTTGACCCACAGGTCGAGGTAGACCCGGCCGCCGGTCAAACGCTCGATCTCCTGCCGCGCTGCCGTCCCGACCTGGCGCAACATCTGGCCCCGGCGGCCGATGATGATGCCCTTCTGAGTGTCCCTTTCGACGAAGACGTTGGCCGCCACGTAGACCACGCCGCTCTCCTGCTCCTTGAACTCCTCCACGACGACGGCCACGGCGTGGGGCACCTCCTGGCGGGTGTAGCGCAACACCTGTTCGCGGATCAACTCGGCAGCGATCTCCCGCTCAGTCTGGTCGGTGACCTGGTCGCCTGGGTAATAGCGCGGACCCTCCGGCAGCGCGGCGACGATTAGGCCCAGCAGTTTATCCAGGTTCACTCCTCGCGTGGCGATGGTCATCATCCACTCGCGGTGGTAGGGCACCAATTTCCAATACGCTTCGGTGCGTGGCTTGACCTTCGCCGCTGGCAGCAGGTCCATCTTGTTGAGCACTAAGATAACCGGGGCCTCCGTATGCTCTTGGATCAGTTTCGCGATCATCCGATCCTCGTCGGTCGGCGGCACCGAGACATCCACCATGAACAGCACCACGTCGGCGTCGGGAATGGCGCGGGTGGCGGTGGCGACCATGGTCCGGCCTAACTTGTGGCGGGGCCGGTGGAGGCCGGGGGTGTCCACGAAGATGACCTGAACCTCCTCACGGGTGAGGATGCCCAGGATACGGCTGCGGGTCGTCTGTGGCTTGGGCGAGACGATGGCTACCTTCTGGCCCACGAGTTGATTCATCAGCGTGGACTTGCCGACGTTGGGCCGACCGATGACGGCGACAAAGCCGGAGCGGTGGCCCGGAGGTATCTCGTCAAGGCTGTAGGATTCGATTTCAGTCATATAGTTCAACCTCTTTCCTCTCTCCCTCTCCTTATCTCCCTCTCTCCCCTTCTCCCCCTCTCCCCATCACCGGGGCGGAGTATTGAGCACACACCAATACACCTCAATCTGCTCGGCAACCTGGACGAACTTTTCAAAACTCACCGGCTTGACGATGTACGAGTTGGCGCCCAGTTGATAGGCGGTCTGAATATCCCGGTCTTCGCTGGAGGTGGTGAGGATGACCACCGGGATGGCGCGAAATTGGGCGTGTGCCTTGAGTTGGCGCAGCACTTCCAGCCCATCCACTTTGGGCAGTTTGAGGTCCAGCAAGATCACGGCCGGGGGCGGCTCCCCGGCTTCCCAGCGGGGCAAGTAGGCCAGCGCCTCTTCCCCGTCGCGGGCCACCTGGATGGGGTTGGCCAGTTTGCGCCGGGCAAAGGCGCGCCGGGTGAGGTCAATGTCCATCGGGTTGTCCTCCACCAGCAGGATGGGGCGAATGTTGTTGTTCATAGTGTGTGTCCTTTCAATGTGAGCAGAGGGGCAGGAGTGCAAGGGAGCAGGGGTGCGCGGGGGAGGCTGTCTCTCTTCCTCCTCTGCCCCTTCACTCCTCTGCTCCTCCGCTCCTCTGCTTCCTCGCTACTTCCGCAGCATCAGCCAAGGGGACGGATTCCTGATCATGTTCACCAGCTTTCCCAGGATGAAATCATACGTCTGATAAAGCTCACGACCGACATCGGCGTTCAGATAGTTGCACTTGACGGCGAACTCGAGCCAGGTCTGGGTCTCGGCAGCTTCGGCCTCGGAATCGTTCAACTTGAGTACAAAGGCACCCTCGTAGCGGCGCTTCCTCCAGGCTTCGGCCAGATTGGCACAGACTGCGCGCGACGAGCGCCGAATCTGATCCGTCAATGAATACCGTTCCTCTGGGGGAAAGTCTTTCGTCAGCTCAAAGATCCGCATAGCTGCCTCAAACCCCAATTGATAGACCTCCAACTCCCGATGACTCCGGATCGGTTTCCTGCTCATCCTCTTCGCTCCTCCGCTCGTGCGCTCGCCGCGGGCCCCGGGGCCCCCGGGGCGGGGGGGGGGCGGGGCGG
>JAUWOI010000063.1 GCA_030612185.1 Anaerolineae bacterium | reverse complement strand
CGTAGCGCGAGGGGTGTCTTGCTCCGCACTCATTGGAGGGCCTCCATATCCAGTCCATAACCCGTGCGCCAGTCGTAGGCCGGGTCGGGCAGCGCTTCGTAGCGGTGGTGGGCGGCGCGCTGCAACCGATAGGGCTGGCGGCCGGAGAGAGCGACCAGTTCCTCGCAGGTGGGCGTGTCGAAGTGGAGCGCGTCCGGCGCCCAAGGGTGGGCCAGCAACCGCCTGGCCTCGTCCGATGTGAAAGGACCGAGCCGTTGGATGCCCAGGAAGTCGTAGGGCCAAGAACCCTTACCGGAGTCGGGGAAGATCTCTCTTGGCAGCGTCCGGCTGGCCGTCACCAACCGCAGCCCGCGCTCAACCTGGCACAGCGCTCGGTATCCCCGCAGGAGGTCCAGATCAAAGCCCCTTTCGGGAGCCACGTCGAACTCGTCCAGCAGCAAGACGACCCGACGATTGTGAACTGCCCGCTTGAAGTCTTCCCACGTTTCCCCATCTGAATCCAGTTCCCGGGTTGCCCTGGCCCACAACCGCGTCACATCCACAGGGTCGAAGAAATCCCAGAAGACGACGGCCTGTCCCGGCTCCTGTCGTAGAAGGTTGGCCAACCGGTGGAGCAGCGAGGACTTGCCGACCTTGCGCTCACCCACCAGGGCGACGGAGCCGCCCTTCAGCACCCGCAGCAGTCGCTCCAGCAGGGGTTCTCGCCCGACGAAGCGGGCGGGGTCGCGGATGGCGACGACGTCGGTGAATGGATTGGGTGTGCGTAATCGCTTGCGCTTCCCACTCCTCATGGCGCAGAAGGCAGCGCGCCAGGCGGGGCTGAAGAAGTCCTCCACCAACTCGGGCTCACTTTTGAGTTGGCCGGAGATGTCCTCCGCGTCCCACAGGTCCACTTCTGGCCGGTCGGCCACCACATCGCGCAGGGCAGCAGTGGCCTCCAGCGAGACCATGACCACGTACCGGTCAGTGTTGTTGAAATCGAACTTCTCTACAATCTGACGTAGATCGCCAGGCGTCATCTTCTGCCAGCGCTTGCACTGGTAGCACCAGCGCTCCAGGCCACCCTCGGCCGTGCGGCGGTGGGCTATGATGTCAATGCCAGCCTGGAAGTCGCCGCGCACGCCGTAGCGGTGGCAGTCTTTGATCCCACCATCGCTGGCGACCAACCGCGTGCACAGCCGCTCAAAGTTCTCCCAGGAGAGTTGGTTGAAGGGCAATACCTGCACGCGCGGCATTACCGGCGGCTTCACTTCGTCGCGTGCCAGTCCGCCGTGGAGCAGGTCTTTCAAGTCGGCGGGGTGCTCTTTGGGCATGGTGGTTCCTCGCTCCTGTCTATTGAAAGACTCCCCTGCAAAAAGAGTGGTTTTTAACGCAGAGACGCGAAGGCGCAAGTACCAGGCGGCGACGTGCCCTTCGATGCCATCAGGGGTGCGGATGTGGAGCCACTGGCTCTCCTGTCCCACCTTCGCCCGCGTGTCTCCTTCCGGCTCCCGGGCTTCCAGCACGGTCCCGGCACCTACCTGCGTGATAGGAGGCTGTGCAGTAGAGGGGGTCGGGCGGATGTTCATGTAGCCCGTTTCTGGACTCACTACCTCCACTTCTAGTGCTTGTTCCGACGACACGAAAGTGGGTTCGACATGGGGTTGGACAGCAATCTCAATAAACGGCAGTGGCCTTGGCTTCCACGCCGTCTCGTGCACTTTCTCCATTACCACAGGAATAGACCTCTTGAGTTTCCGTTTCACTTCGCTGCTGGTGACCGCCTCGATCACCTCGTACCCGCGTAGGAGCGAGGGAAGGTCCTGCTCTTGGTGTACCAGAAGTGCTTTGGGGATGTCGTACTCAAACAGTGTCTCCAGGGCAATACTCATCCCAATGGCAATGAACACCTCGGCCGGCGTGTGCGGCAAGATGCGATACACAGCAAGCGGCGTCGAACGCACTGTCTGGCAGTGGCTACACAGAATAAACTGGTAGCCGTCAACAGGGGACAGTTCGTCGAGGTAGTCAAACTCCAGGTCATTGTAGCGATCAAAGATGTCCTCAAAGGCTGCTCGAATCTCTTCGCGTTCCGCTGTCTGGAAACCCGGATGATTTTTGTCCAGGCCGTCCGAGACGTGGCAGCGCAGTGTCTCGTGTCCCCATTGTCGGACACGGGGGTGTACTTCGCGGAAACCGCACACCCGGTTCCCAAAGATACAGAAGCGATTCAACCAATTCCGGTCGGGCGGGATGTCGAACCACTGGGGCAACCGTTCTTCCAGGGCTCTCTCAAGCGTCGTCTCCCCGGCAAATTCCAGCAGTTCTACGCCCTGCAAGCAGGCGGGCAACGGTAAGGCTTTGTTACTCGTGTGGCGCAGCAAGAGGGCAGGCCGGTTGAGCGCAATAGCCATACCCAGTTCGATGAAGACATTGCGCGGCAAGTGCCACTCGCCGCTTCTATCCTGCCAACTGGATAAGTCATAGACGCCGTAGCGGGCGTTGGCGATCAACTCCATCACTTTGTCACGCAGAGGCTTGGTTGGGTCAAAGTGGTCGGCGGCGTACCACGGCTCCAGGCCGAACCGTGGCAATACCTCGGCGCACGCGCTCAGGATGTCGTCGCGCCACTCGGCCTCGTGCGAGTGGCCCACGAAGCACTTCTGGCGTTCGTAAGTCTTGTATTCGGGATGAAGACCGCCAGTGTATTGCATCTCCTCTACAACTAAGCCTATATTTCGCACTTCTTCCACCATATTGTCTTGGGACACTCAGTGGCCCAACAGCGCTACTCTCATTTCCTCAACAGATTGATAGCGTTTGGCCTTGTCAGGCTGTACTGCCTTCGCGATGGCTGCCTCCATACGGCGGCTCACCTTGGGATTGAGGCTACGCACGCGAGGGAACTGAAATGGGGCTGTGGTTGGGTTACGCAGAGTGAGCAAGTGGTGAAGCACACCCCCCAGCCCATATATGTCGGTCCGTTCGTCAGTTTGGGATTTGCCGTACTGCTCCGGTGCCGCATAGCCGCTGGTGCCAAACTCTATGGTTTCTCTCCGCTTGCCTGGCTCCAAGAGACGAGCAATGCCAAAGTCTATCAATTTCACGATGTTGGTGTTATCCACGACCATCACATTGGCTGGCTTCATGTCTCGGTAGATGATCTTGGGCGTCAGGCTGTGCAAATAGCAGAGTACGTCGCATAACTGGTCAGCCCAGACCAACACCTGTTCCTCGGTGAACGGGGTGGTACGTCTCTCCAGCATCTGCTGTAGAGTCTTTCCCTTGATGAGTTCCATCACCATATAATGGCGGTCTCCCTCATCGAAGAGGTCAGTTACATACACTAGGTTAGGATGCTTCAATCGAGCCAGTAGTTGCGCCTCACGCCGGAAACACTCTACAATGAGCTTCCGGTCAGCAGGAGCAATGGTTGGTTCGGACATTTCTTTTACGGCTATGATCTTGCCCTGGAGCCGCTTATCCTGAGCTTTGTAGATGGCGCCCATCCCGCCCTGCGCGATTTTCTCCAAAACGACATACCGATCAATGAGGGCGGTAAGAGGTGGTAGATCCCCAGCGTCATAGCTACTCAGCGGAGACTCCTGCACAATTGCGGATGGTTCTACATCCGCCAGGCTTGCCCCACAAACGGTACAGAAAACCGTTTCTACCGGCTCGGGACTCCCGCAAACGGGGCAAATCAATGCGTAGCGGATAGTCTGAGACAGCTCTGCGCCGCCCTCAACTTGGAGAGGTTTTAGCTGCTCGGGTTGCGTGACGGGCAACGCGATTCCAACAAAAGGTAGTGGCCTTGGCTTCCATACCATTTCGCGCACCTTCTGCATCACTGTCGGCATAGACTCGCGCAGGCAAGCCTTCCTCTCCTTGTCGCTTAGTGCTGCAACCACTTCATACCCGGAGAGCAGTGAGGGTACATCCTGCACTTTTTCAGTCAGTAGTATCTTGGGAATCTTGTACTCAAACTGCGACTCCAGAGCAATGCTCATCCCGATTGCGATAAACGTGTCGGCCGGGGTGTGCGGTGTGATACGATAGATGGCGAAGGGCGTCGAACGCACGGTCTGGCAACAGGTGCACAGCAGGAAGTTCCGGCCTTTGGCCACAGGTAGGGCATCTAGGTAGTCGAATGTCACATCACTGAAACGTCCCAGCACCTCCTCAACCACACCTCTGAAATCGTCACGATCTACATCAGGACCGTCTGAGATATGGCAACGCAGCGTCTTCTGTCCCCATTGCCGAGCACGCGGATGTGCTTCGCGGTACTCACACACGCGGCCACCGAAGATGCAATAACGGTTCCACCAATCCCGTTCAGGGGGTGCCTTCACCCACTGCGGCAAGCGTTCTTCCAAAGCCCGTTTCAGCGTGGTCTCCCCGCTGAACTCCAGGACATGCCCGCTCACGCTCTTCAAGCACTCGGGGAGTTCCACTTCTCGATTGTTGGCATGGCGCAGCAACAGGGTGGGACGATTAAGTGCGATGGCCATACCCAACTCGATGAACACGTTGTGGGGCATTTGCCATTCGCCTTCTTCGTCCCGCCAATAGGACAGGTCGTATATGCCGTAGCGAGCGTTGGCGATCAGTTCCAAGGCTTTCTGGCGCAGAGGAATGTCAGGATCAAAATGCTTGCGGGCATAATCCGGTTCCAGGTTGAACTCCGACCGGGACAGAACTTCCCGGCACGCGCTCAACAAGTCCTCAGACCACGTGACCTGCTCGGTGTAGGCGATAAAGCATTTCTGGCGCTCGTAGGTCTGGTACTGTGGACTAAGCCCGCCAGTGCCCTGAGGTTTTTCTGCGCTCATCGCTCCCATCCGTCTCGCACGCGGGCCAAGTGCTCCTGCGCCAACTCTCGGACGTGGACACCATGTTCGCACATAAAGTCCTCAAAGAGTTCTTCCACAACTTTGTCCAACACCATGGCGTAGGACTCCGCGCACGATTCCTGTTGTAAGCAACGCTTAAGCCGTTCATCCAGGGCCTGGCCGATCATTGTATCGGTGAGATGCAACTGCCTGTCGAGGTCACTCAGCAGGCATGTTACCTCGAGTTGTTGGGATATACCTTCCCACAAGTGCCCCAGGAGTAGCCGCTCGAACTGTTCGCGGATGTCCCGGCGGATGTCGGCGTCGGCCGGCAGCGACTTGACCGGGATGCGCAGTGCCTCGAGTCGGGCCATCAGCCAGGCGGCCAATTCGCCCGGCATCATCTCCACCAGCCTGATCGGTTGGGTGCCATCTTCCAGCCCACCTGACGCATCTAACCCCAGGTCAATGATACGACCAACATCAAGATGCCGCTCCTGCAGCCACGCCCGCATCTGCTCCACCACGGCGCGACCGGCCTCATCCGCGTTGTGCAGGACCAGGATAGGCACATCGCTGCCGACTACGCACTGTACCAGGGCGTTCTGGAGTTCGTCCGGGTTCGGTGGGTTCCGCAGCAACGCCATGTCCATCCGGCACAGCCAGCCGTTTTCGATGACCACCGGATCCAGTTCCCGTACCTGCACGTAGAACACCTTGTTGACGTGATGCGCCGCCAGCAGGTCGCGGGAGACGTGTTCGGCAAACACGGAAAAGTGACGATCGGGGTGCAACGGGATAGACACCGTTCCCACCGCCGGGCGTGCCACGTGGTGAGTGAGGACGGCACTACGGCTCTGGTAGTTGGCAATGTACGTCCGCAAACGCGCCAGCGCGTCGGGCCTCTCCAGCCAGGCGGCAAGAGCTGGGTCCTGGCTTAGACGCGCCCGCAACTTCTCCAACAACTGGTCGAAGACAAACCGCTCGTCCGGGTCAAGTTCGCTCAGGATGGCGTCCAATGCTTGGAAGATGGCCTGTTCCAGTCGCAGTTCCTCGTCCTCTTGCGCCCGTCTGAGGGCTCCCAGCAACCGGTGCAGCAAGTCGCCCAGCACCTGCTTGAAAGGCAGATGGTTTATCTCGGTCTTGCTGAACTCGTTGTGCTCGACGTTGGGGCATATCAGATGCAGGAACAAGATCACAGACGTCTCGTCTAGCACGCCGTAGGCATCCATCAGACCGCGCAGTCCTAGCACCGGCTCGTCAGGCTGAATCGGTGCGCGCAGCCAGCGACGGAGAAAGGGATCGCCGTAGGTCGGCGCGAAGTTGATGCTCGTCCATATCAGCCGCTTGCCCTCCTTCAGACGGGCCACGGCCGCCTCAATGACAAAGGGTGTACTGGGATCGTCGCCAGAATCGGTGGCGCTTTCGCAGAAGACATCGCCGTCCACCGGCAAGGCTTGAGCCAGGACCGCGCTCACGTGCTCCGGCCCGATGCACCCCAACTGGGTCGAGTCTAATCGAGGGCTGTCCTGGCACAACACCCGATACAGCCGCATGGCAACCGGGCCTTCGATGTCGGTCTTCGTCAGATCGCCCTGACCAAGAGCCTCTACGGCCGTCGCAATGATCGACTGACCTTGACTCGCGTCTGCGACCTCACTATTGGACCCGGTGAAACACTGGCATATGGCCTCCACAGGTAGATTTCCGGTCTCATCGTCGCCGAACCGCTTGCGGTACAGCGCGCCGAGTAGATCCTGAAAAGCCGTCGGCGGGTACCACTGCACCGGTGCGGTCCCCCGGAACTTGTCCGCCCAGTCCGGGTCGGTCGCATACTTGCCTGTCCATTCCTGACCCTCAATCTCCACCGTCCAGAGGAACTCGGTGTGTGGGTTACACAGATGGTACTGCTGGGCCAGCAACTCGACCTGGGCCAGCGTGCGGGGCATCTCCTGCTCAAAGTGATCCAGTCCGACCTTGATCACCGTGCCTTCGACAGGCTTGCTCTCTTTCGTCCCGCACTCAAAGCGGATGGTCTGAACTGTGGAATCCACCACGTAGCGCGGGAGGTACTCCGTCCCGTTACAAAGGATGGACAGCGGCTTGAGATCGGGGCTCCAATCACCGGCCAAGCGGTTGCGCAGGGCGTAGGGGATACCCAGCAGTGTCTTGAGAGCATTACCCAGGGCACCGCGCGTCAGTCCTTTGATAAACGCCTTGCGCGAGGTGTACCATTGCGTGGCAAAGATATCCTCTATCTGTTCAACGGGGAACTCCGCAAGGTTGCTCACCTGGGCGAACAACTGCTGGGACCGACGCTCGGGCACTTTGATATACTCCATACGAATAGACACGTGCGGCGGCTGCGTGGGATCATTGCCCCACAGCGCCTCGTCAGCATCCAGGGCGTTGTCAATCAACTCCTTGACGATGTACAGGTCCCACTCGTGCGGCGGTCGGCCGGTGGCTCGGCGCAGGCCGTCCAGTCGCACGAAGTCGAATTCACGGCTGATTGAGAAGGCTTCAGGCATTGACACCTCTGGCTAACTGTACCGGCGCAGCAGATGGCCGAATCGCTCCGGGAAAAACTGCTTCAAACTGGTGTAAGAATCAAACTTCAACGCACTCAACCCTTTTACGTCGGACGGCGGGTCAACTTTGGCCTTGTGTATCAAGAGTCCAGGTCGGTTTAGTCCCATAGACACACCCAGTGCTAGAAATGTGTCCGGCGCGCCAGCCTTTTCGATGCGATACACGCCTAAACGCGCGGCCTGGATGGCAGCCACTGTCTCATCTAGCCGCGTTCGTCCTATGCCACCGATGATCTGATGAGGTACACTTTCCATCTCCAAATAACGAGTTAGATTGCCTGTCGGGTCACCGAGGATAACAGGCGTCAGGCCGTATTCTGAGATCATCTTCGCCACTGGCACACAGAAGTCAAGCACATCTAGGTCGCCATGGGCGATCACTGCGGTGCGCTGAGAGCCAGATGGCGGCAACGCCTGAGGGCAGTAGTTGGCGATGTCAGCCAGAAAGGGGTGCACCTTCTGGCCGAATTCGTAACGCAGTTCGAGGTAACTGTCGATCGGGTAGTAATCTAACCCTTGCGCGAGGGGTGACACCTCAGCATCCTTGTCCTTGACCAGCACGAAGGGACGACCCAACCCTATCGCAATACCTAGTTCCAGGTGAACGTTACGGTTCTGGCTGACCGTCAGTTGGTAGACGCCAAAGGGTGTGCTCTGGATAAGAGCACTGATCTTGCACAGGATGTGGCCAGGCCAGAGAAAGTCATCGGCACGGATAGACTGTACGCCGAACTCAGCCAACGCTGCGGTCAGGGCCTCACGCAGATCATTGCGATCAGGACCAAATTCCTGGGCGACAAAGTAACTGTCCGGTACGGGATTCAGCAGATAGCCACTGCAGAGCCCGCCCGCTTCGAACATTGGCCCACGCGGGGCAGCGTCTAGGGCAGCCTTGATCTCCTCTACGATGACCGTCTGTGGGTGGTCTAGACCGAGGTGGTGTTTGATGGTCTGTTGATCGGCAGGGCAGAAGGCATTCCGCCAGTGTGCGCCGAAGAAGTCCTCGACCAGTTCGGGCCTACCTTTGAGTTGCCTGGAGATGTCCTCCGCATCCCACAGGTCCACTTCCGGCCGGTCGGCCACCACGTCGCGCAGACCAGCGCTGGCCTCCAGCGAGACCATGACCACGTACCGGTCAGTGTTGTTGAAATCGAACTTCTCTACAATCTGACGTAGATCGCCAGGCGTCATCTTCTGCCAACGCTTGCACTGGTAGCACCAGCGCTCCAGCCTGCCCTCGGCCGTGCGGCGGTGGGCCAGGATATCAATGCCTGCCTGGAAGTCGCCGCGCACGCCGTAGCGGTGGCAGTCTTTGATCCCACCATCGCTGGCGACCAACCGCGTGCACAGCCGCTCGAAGTTCTCCCAGGAGAGTTGGTTGAAGGGCAACACCTGCACGCGCGGCGTCACCGGCGGCTTGACTTCGTCGCGTGCCAGTCCGCCGTCGAGCAGGTCTTTCATCAGGTCAGCGGATTGCTCTCTGGGCATGGTGGCTCCTCGCTCCTGTCTATTGGAAGACTCTCGGATTGTGGTAGAATGTAAGTATACGGGCCATGACCTTTTTTGGCAAATGCCCCTTCCGAATCCAAGCGAATCCTGTATGACGAACCCCATCTACGCCGATTTCCACATCCATACTCACCTCTCACCCTGCGGGAAACCCGAAGCCACCGCCGAGGCGATGATTCGGCGCGCTCAGGAGAAGGGACTCGCCGCGGTTGGCTTCGCCGACCACTTTACCCCCGATCCCATCCCCAACTGTCCTTTCTACGATCACCAGCGCCTGGGCATCCTCACCGCTGACGCACATCACCCCGACCGTTTCGCCCGCCTGGACCTGGCCCTGGAATGGGCTCGCGGGCTGGGATTTCGCGACGAAGATTTCCTCACCGCTCAGGAATTGCGAGAGCGACAAGGCAGAAAAACGGCATGACGACTTGGGCAGCGCAGATTTGACACCCCGCCCGTCTTGTGCTATAGTCTCTCCTATACAAACACATAGTCTGTAGCCGTGGTGCCCCAGGGTCCGGATGCCCGGGGCGTCAATGGGGAAGCCGGTCGAAGTCCGGCGCTGTCCCGCAACTGTAGTTCTGCTAATAGCCAATAGCTAATAGCCAGAAGAGCCAGGATACTCACCACGGTTGCCGCTCCGAGGACCTTCGCGGAAAGGGGAAAGAGCCGTGCCCGTAGCGCGCTAACTGTCCCTTTGTCCACCGACAAGGGGATTTCGCTTTGGGATGCTGCCCGACCCTTCGGCCGGGCGATTTTTGTTGGGAGGGAATAGGGATGCAGATTTACACACGGACAGGTGACGATGGCGAGACGTCGCTCTGCGATGGGCAGCGCGTGCCCAAGGACTCGCCACGCGTAACGGCCTACGGCACAGTGGATGAACTGGTCGCCTGCCTGGGGATGGCTCGCGCGACTGGGCTGGACGACGAGGCCGAGATACTCTTACAGCACATCCAGCGCGATTTGATGACGATGGCAGCCGACCTGGCAACGCCGCCGAAGAGCGCCTGCCTGCTGAGGCGACACCTTGAGAATCACGACGTGCTGGCGCTGGAAGTGGCAATTGACGGATTGGAGCAGACGTTGGAACCTATCGGTAGTTTTGTGCTGCCCGGCGGTCACCTGGCAGCGGCGGCACTACACCTGGCGCGCACGGTCTGCCGGCGGACGGAGCGGCTGGTGGTACCACTGGCCCGGACGGACGAGGCCCGCTGGGAGAACGTGCGTTATCTCAACCGGCTAGCCGATCTGTTGTTCGTGCTTTCACGTGCTGTCAATCAACGGAATGGAAAAACGGAGGTGACGCGATGATTATGGACCTGGAAGCCTACGTAGAGCAGCGGCGGGCCGCCGGAAACGGCATTATGCCGGTGGACGGAGGCAAGACGGTGATCGCGTTGAACCACGTCGCCGACGCGGCGATGCTGCTCAACGATCTGGAAACCGCAGCGCGGGAACTGGAAAACCCGCACCTGCTGGAATCGCTGCGGGCGGCCCGAAATGGGCTGCGAAGAGCGTGGTTGGCGCTGGCTCACACCTACGACTGGCTCCCACAGGAAGCACCGGTCGGGTCAGAGCCCGGCACATCCCCCTTTATCCCTCTGCCTGTCCTCCGACGCGAGGAGACCCGGCAGAAAGGAAGGTAGACGAAACGAACAGCGCGACGCTCTCGACGTGGTAGGTCTGGGGGAACATATCCACCGGCTGCACCTCGACCAGGCGGTAGCCGGCGCGGGTCAGCCGTTTGGCGTCACGGGCCAGTGTGGCCGGGTCGCAGGAGACGTAGACGACCCGGGCGGGCTGGCGGGCAACCAGCGCGTCGAGCGCGAACCGATCCATACCAGCGCGAGGCGGGTCCACCACAGCAGCATCAAGGGGAACGTCCAGATCTGGGAGAACCGCCTCGATCGGACCTTCGATGACCTCTACGTTGTCGAACTCAGCGGTGTTCTCCAGCAGGTCGGCGACGGCGGCGGGGGCCAATTCGACACCGATGACCAATCCGGCGCGCTCGGCCAGGTGGGCAGTGAAGAGCCCCACGCCGCAATAACCATCCAGCACCGTCTCGCCTCCTCGCAGATCGAGGTACTCCGTCACCAACCGCACCAGTTGGGCGGATTGGGGGGTATTAACCTGGAAGAAGGAGGGCGCGGAGATGCGATAGGCGCGACCGGCGACGATTTCTGTGATGTGATTGTTGCCGATGAGGTTTGCGTGAAGGCCATCGGAGAGGAGCAGAACACAGGAGACAGGCAGATCGCTCTCCAGGGAGGGCGGCAGGTCGTCCTCCATTTCAAAGATGAGCATCGTTTCGCCGGTTTCGGTGCCCGCCCGCAGGGAGAGGCGGAGAAGGCCAGGCAGGTCAAAGTCGAGGGCACCGTAGAGTTCGGGCAGGAGTGGATGAAGGATCGGACACTCGTCTACGGTGACAACCCACCGGGGGCGTCCCACCGAGACTCCCTGGAACCCGAGGCCACCGTCCGGCGCGGGGTGGAACTGGGCGTGGTTGCGGTAGGCCCAGCCGGAGCCATCAGGAAGAGTGGGGTGGACAGGGGGATCGGCGATGGAACCGATGCGCGCGAGTTGGTCGGCCACGATTTTGGCCTTGAACCGCAGTTGGGCTTCGTAGGCCGCGTGTTGCCACTGGCAGCCACCGCAGCCGGTGAGGCCGAAGTAGGGACAGGGAGGAGCGACGCGGTCGGGGGAGGGTTCCAGCACCTCTACCAGGCGGGCGAAGGCGTAGCGGCCCTTATCCTCTGTAATCTCGACGCGCGCGGTCTCGCCGGGCAGCGCGTAGGGGACGAAAACGCCGCGTCCCTCGTGCCGGCCCCGCGCCGCGCCGCCGTGGGCAATGGTGGTCAGTTGGAGAGTGAATATTCCCATATCTGTGAGCCAGTTGTTATGGCAGCAAATCCAGCGGATAGAGTTGCAGGCCAGACAAATCGAAGTCCTTGGGGTTGAAGGTGACCAGCGTCAGACCGTGCTGGAGAGCGGTGGCGGCGATGATGGCATCGGGGATGCCAAGCGCGCGCCCTTTGGCCCGTTGCTGCCGGATGAGTTGTCCGGCCCGCTGGCCGATGTCCGCATCCACTTATACACCATCAATCTACCTCGATTATACCACTATCCGTTGTGTGGGACAATCGAGGGAGATAGGAGCACAGGGCTTTCATCCTACCGCACCGCTGGCGAGCAGCACAGTGAATGTCGCCAGGAACCAGTGGATCAGGAATGGGTAGAGGAACGAGCGGGTGCGCCAGGCAACGTAGCCGAACACACTGCCCCCGAAGATGCAACTCAGCGTCTCCAGTTCTGGCTTGCCGAAGTGGGCGATGGTGAAGGGGACAGCCTGGAGCAGAATGGCATAGGGGCCGCAGACCGGGTAGAGCGCAAAGAGTAGAAAGCCACGAAACAGGAACTCCCAGCCGAAGAGATCAGCACCGGTGTCGAGCAGCAGGAGGATAGGGGAATCGGCCATGGGGGCGTAATAGCCCCGGAATTGCGCGGTGCGGGCCACAAACGGCATCACGAGCGCCATCACGCCACAGCCCGCCACCGTGAGTGCCAGCCCCGCCTTCCAATCGCCCAGCCGGAAGCCGTACCTGGCAGGCGACTCGCGGAAGATGAGCAGGATAACGAGCAGTGGCACGCCCAGGTACAAGAGCAACCGGTCGTGGGCCTTGTAGGCGAAGATACGGTGGTAGTGCTCTACCACCATCGCCAGCGTGGAGACGACGATGGCGGTGACGACTTTCCAGTCTGTACGGAGTTGGTTAAGGCGCATGGTCTCCCCTCAGGAGCGTACGGAACGTGAAACGTAGAACGGCTCTCTATCGCTCCCCCTGAACTTCGGCAGCCAGGCGCTCGAAGAAGGCGACCATATAGGCGTGGCGCTCCTCGGCGATGGCCCGGCCGGTCGGGGTGAAGAGCCGTTCTTTGAGACGGGACAATTTGACGACGAACTCGTGGACGGGAGTATGCTCGGCTGGGTCGTCTCCCTCCTCCAGCCAGCGGGCCACGTCCACGGTCTCAATGGGAGCCCAAAGCCGCTGGCCGTGGGCGCCGCCGTAGGCGAAAGCCCGCGCCACCCCCACCGCGCCGATGGCGTCCAGTTTGTCGGCGTCGAAGAGCACCTGCGCCTCCAGCGTGGCCGGCTCCGGGCCAGTGCGGAAGCGGTGGGCGGCGATGGCGTGTGCCACGGCCTCCACCTTCGCGGGGGGCCATCTGGCCAATATCTCCCGCGCCCGGTCGGCGGCGAAGGCGGCGTGGTCGAGCCCGTCCGCCTCGGCCTGCTCTCGTCCCCCGTCGTGCAGGAGCGCCGCCGCCCGCACCACCTCCAGGTCGGCCCCTTCTGCCTGCCCGATGCACTCCGCCAG
>JAUWOI010000437.1 GCA_030612185.1 Anaerolineae bacterium | reverse complement strand
TACCATTCGGGCTGAGCCCTTCGGGGTGACCCCTCAGGCCGAGACCCTTTCTGCCGCAGTGCCGCTCGCTGGTGCACGCCGAAGCGGTGTTGCTCATCAATCACCACTAATGCCAATTCCTTGAACTGCACGCCTTTTTGGATCAGCGCATGCGTGCCCACGACGACGTCCACGCTGCCATCGGCCAGTCCGGCGTAAACCTCTTCCCGTTCTCGCCCGGTGACGCTGCCAGTGAGGAGGCGAATAGTAGGACTGTGCTCCGGCATCTGTTCCAGGAGGCGGCCGATGGTCTGGAAGTGCTGCTCGGACAGTATCTCGGTGGGGGCCATCATTGCTGCCTGGGCGCCGGCGGCTATCGTCAGCGCCATCGCCGCCGTTGCGACGACCGTCTTGCCCGAGCCTACATCCCCCTGCAGGAGCCTGTTCATGGGCTGGTCTGAGCGCAGGTCGGCCACGATCTGCCGCAGCGCCCGCTGCTGGGCGTGGGTCAGTTCAAACGACAGGCTGCGGATGAAGTTGTGGAGGGTGGCGTCGTCCACCGGCAGCGCTTTGCCCGGCGCCGAGCGGTACAGGTGGCGCCGGCGCAGCAGGCCAACCTGCAGCACGAATAACTCGTCGAAAGCCAGCCGGTAGCGGGCCTGCTCCAGTAGTTCCTTGTTGTCCGGGAAGTGTATCTGGAGGGTGGCAGTCTCCAGGTCCATCAGGCTTGCTTCCTCACGTACCGACTCTGGCAGGTGGTCGGGTAGCCGCTTGGACCAGTAGTCTACGGTACGCTTCACCAGGCGGCGCAGCCACTTGGCGTGGATGCCCGCGGTGAGGGGGTAGACCGGCACGAGACGGGCAGTGTGCAGCAATTCTTGTTCCAGCGGTTCCCACTCAGGGGAGTTGAAGCATAGTTGGCCCAGGTATTCGTCCACCCGGCCGCTGATGACGATTTGTTGGCCGCGCTTGATTCTGTCGGCCAGGTAGGGCTGATTGAACCAGGTGGCCTGAATAAAGCCGGTGCCGTCGGAGAGAGTGGCCTTGAAGAGACCGCCGCCTCCCCGGGTCTGTCGCGCGCCGGCATCCCGGACCTGGGCGATGATGGTGACATCTTCACCGTATTCGATCCGGTTGATGGACTTGAGTTGCGAGTAGTCGTCGTGGCGGCGAGGGAAAAAGTAGAGCATATCACGGATAGTACGGATGCCCAGTTTGGCCAGCCGCTGTGCTTGCTGGGAGCCCACTCCTTGCAGGGCGGTGATCGAGGAATCGAGGCCGGTGTGTGCATAGGCGGGCGCGGATGGGGTGGGTGTTGCAGGAACGGGCCTGGCCCTGGCGGGTGCAGGCGGAGCAGGGGCTGTTTTCTCGCCTTCTTGCTTTTCCTCCCGTTGAGGAGGGCGAAGAGGAGGTGCGGCCTGGAGCATTTCTGACAGCGTGTCCATGGCTTCCTGGCGGGCAGCAGGGTCGGGGAGGCTGCTGTAGGCATGCAACCGGTCGGCCACTGTCTGGACCCACTCAGCCGCCTCCGGTCCGAAGACAGATTTGGCCTCCTGCAACCAGGTGTCGGCATAACGGGCCAGCCCGCCGAAGACGGCCCGGTCCTGGTACTTCTCCGCCTCCAGATGGAGGATCTTGGCCAGTTTCTCAATCTGGGGGGGCACGTCGGATGTGCTGTCGGTGAGAATGCGCACCTGGCTCATAGGTGTGGCATCTCCTTGCCCGGCCCCTCGTACACCACCAGGCCCATCCCGTCCGGCCCGACGTGGGAGGCTAGCAATGGGCCATAGAGTAGGATAGGATGCTCTTGGCCCGGCGTGATGAGTTCCAGGCGATCTCGCAGTATCTTCGTCTCCTCCGTGGGGTAAGGGGTGCTCTGCAAGACGGACATCTGCTCGATGTGGGAGAACTCGTTGGCGAACTCGGTCAGTTTGTCTATCGCCCGGTCACGATTGCGGACTTTTTCCATAGGGATAAGCTCACCTTCTTCGATTGCCAGGAAGGGCTTGATGCCCAACATAGTGCCCAGGATGGCCTGGGCTGGGCTGATGAGGTGACTGTGTACCAGGTAGTCTAGCGTATCGGTGATAAGAACGACGTAGACACGTCGGATCATTCCCCGCATCTGGCGCACGATTTCGCCCAGCGGAAGGGACGCGCGGGCCAGTCGTGCTGCTTCCTGCACAAGGATTCCCAGGCCCAGGGAGAGTGTCTCCGAATCCATAATCACGATGTCGCAGCGCCCCAGGAAGTCGCGGGCGGCAATCCGGGCTTCGCGATGAACGAGGCTGAGGCTGGCCGAGGAGTGGAGCGAGATGATCTGATTGGTATGGCGGGTCAGGCGTCTGTATAAGCGCTGGAACTGCTCGGCGGTCGGGCCAACAATGTTGGGGTGAACACGGTCGCGAGCCATACGGAGCAGCAATCCCTCGTGGTCCAGATTCGTGCCGTCCTGGTACTCTTCGTGGCCAATGCGAACGGTCAGGGGTACGATGGTGACATCGAGTTGTGCGGCGACGGCCGGTTCGATGGTGGCTGCACTGTCGGTGACGATGTGGACTTTGGACACGGAACCTCCGAATTAGCAGTTAGCAGTTAGCAGTTAGCAGTCAGCGGTGACGGTCACTCTGCTGAAAGGATATAGTGATAGTGGGGCTGTCCGCCAGCGATGACCTCAATCTCCTGGTCGGGCCAGCCTTCTTGCAAGAGGTCGGCCAGCGCGTTGGCGTCGCTCTCGCTGACGGTTTCGCCATAGTACAGGGTGACGATCTCGCGGTCGGCTGAATTCATCTCCTTCAGTAATGCCCGCGCGACCTCCTCAATTTTCGTGCCGGTCACTTTGAGTTCCCCATTGTGCAGGCCGATGATCTGTCCGTCTGTGACCTGCACGCCGTTGATTGTCGCTGAGCGGGTTGCAGTGGTGATCTCACCCGTCTCAATATCTGTCATCGCGCGTTTCATGGCGGCCACGTTGGTCTCGAAATCGTCCTGGTAGTTGATAGCCAGCAGCGCGGCGATACCCTGCGGGATGGTGCGGCAGGGGATGACGGCGATGGGTTTGCTGCTGAGTTCGCGGGCTTGCTCGGCAGCCAGTATGACGTTGCCGTTGTTGGGTAGTATAACCACCTGGCTGGCCGGTAGTTGCTCTGTTGCCTCCAGCAAGTCTTTGGTACTGGGATTCATCGTCTGGCCACCGTGCACGATGGCGTTCACGCCCAGGCTTTGGAAAACACGGGCCAGGCCATTGCCTGGAGCGACGGCTACGACGCCGATGCTCTGAGAGGTCTGGGGCGCGGAGGATGTCGCCAACTCGCGCTCAACGATAAAATCGTGGTACTGGGCCTGCATGTCTTCCACCACGACGTCGCGCAGCGAGCCCAGGCTGGCCCCGTAACTGACGGGGATGCCGGGGTCGTGCACGTGGACGTGTATTTTGATCGTCGTAGGGTCGCCCACGACGAGCGGACATTCGCCCATTTCTATGATTTTCTGGCGGACGGTGTTCACATCGAGGCTCTGTCCAACGATGAGGAACTGCACGTCGTAGCCGTAGCCGATCTCGCCGGGCTCCAATCCCGTACTGACAAGATCCACGGCCTCAATCAGCCGCACGTCCTCGGCGACGGGCTCCCCGCGCATGTAGCGCAGCATTCCTTCCAGAATGACGAATAGTCCCTGGCCGCCGGCGTCTACGACCCCGGCCTCTTTGAGCACCGGGAGCAGTGAAGGGGTAAGCGCGACGGCTTCATGGGCGGCGAACACCATGTGCTCTAGCACGTAGGTCAGGTCTTCGCTCGTCTCCGCCGCGGCAGTGGCAGCGTCGCCGACCATGCGAGCGACGGTGAGGATCGTGCCTTCGACCGGTTTCACCACGCCTTTGTAGGCGGTCGCCGCCGCTTCCCGGCAAGCAGCGGCCAGGTCCTGGGCGCGGTAGACCTCTTTGCCGTCCAGTGTGCGCGCAAACCCACGCCAGATCTGGGAGAGGATGACGCCGGAGTTGCCCCGAGCGCCCATCAGTGCGCCGTGAGCCATCTGGTGGGCTACCTGCCCCACGTTGCGCTCTGGTGTATTCTCGATCTCCGCCCAGGCGGATTGCATCGTCAGCACCATGTTGGTTCCTGTGTCACCGTCGGGGATCGGGTAGACG
>JAUWOI010000421.1 GCA_030612185.1 Anaerolineae bacterium | reverse complement strand
ATCCGTATTCTCGGTCAGGAGACCACGGCTCTCCAATCCGTCGCGGGTCATGCGGGTGAGCGCCAACAGCCGGGCGTAGGCCCCCGGGTTGGGCTCGACCCAGCCATGGGGCGGCTCTGGCGGCGGCCCGCCGCCCATCTCTGCCAGGGACTGCTTGGCATAGAGAATGGTGTCGTGCTTCAGTTCGGTCCAGGAACCCAGTGCAGCGTGCAGGTCTTTGTGCGTCCACGCCTGGGTCTGCATGAAGGCCGGGTACTGCGGTCCCTTCGGTTCCAGCAGCGGCCCGAAGGCATAGAGCCAGGCCCAGTAGAGGTTCTGAGTCCAGGAGTCCAGTTGCAGTGCTGAGATTTCCCCGCGCAACTTCGTCATCTGCTCTGGGTAGTGAAGGTAGGCTGTCTCACCCATCTCGTCGAGAATGGAGTAGGCTTCCTCGGAGCCCAGCGCCGCCATCACGTCGAGTCCCTTCGGCAACCAGCGCTCGTTCCCAAACTCGCCGACCTCGCGCCAGGTGAGTTCGTCGAAGATATAGGCGTCCAGGACGAAACGCTGGCCCATGAAGCGGAAGCCCTGCGTCACCTGCTCCTTATCCTCATAGATGTAGACCCACATGGAGTTGATCTGCGGGGGTGGGAGTTGGCGGGCGGCCTCGACGAAGACAGCGAATTTCACCTCGTCGGCGATGGCAGAGACTGGGGCATCGGGGCCGAAGACGGTGTCCCACAGTGCACCGTACTCGTGGAACCCCAGATCGTCCGCCTTGCCGACGATGAAGACGGTGGGGTCGTAGACCTGCGCCCAGACATCGGCGGCCAATTGGCCGTTCACGTCGGTATGGCGCAGGATGTAGGTGATGAGGAGTGCCATGCGGGTCTCGTCGGGTCTCTGTAGACGCATGTTGATGCGACCGTACCACATCATCGCGCGGAAGTAACGTTGGAGTTGCTCGCTGCGGGTGTAGTGGCCCCGGGGGACGTACTGGGAGTAGTCCTCACACATACAGGGCTGGTCGAGGCACTCCAGAGGGGGATCGGGGTCGCAGGGGTCGCAGACCTCCGGGCAATCCTGGCTGAAGATAGGGCTGGGGCCCATACCCTCGTGTGCCTCGATCAGTGCCAGTTCACCATCCACCAGGTCGGCCACCTCCGGCGGTGTGACGGCACCGGGGTTGATGAGCGCGTCGGCAACGGCGAAGTAAGCGATGACGCGGCGCGCAACGTCCTCCAGTTCGGTGCCCTGCAATTCGGCGTGGAGAGCCTGGGCCGATTGGATACAGGCAGCAGTGAGCACCTCAATATCCGACGCAAAATACTCCCGCTCCAGGTCGCGCAACATCTTGTCGAAGAGCAGGTGGTAGACGTGGTAGACGGAATCGGTGGTGACGAAGACGGGGATTTCCTCGTAGCGGGTATTCTCGTAGACCTGAAAGAACTCCAGCCACTCGGCCGGCGCGACAACGAAGCCATTCTGCGCCATGAGCGCGCTCTGCGCGTCGCTGAACGTGAAGTGCTCATAGTTGGACAATGCCGCAAAGTCCACCGGCAGCGCATAGCCGCTATAGGCTGCGGGCAGACTGACGGGGATCTCGGGGTAGGCGGCGAAGCCTGGCCCGCGTACGTCCGGTGGAGCGGGCGGTGGCGGGGGTGGAGGGATGAGCGCGACTGCGGTGGGTGGGGCTGCGGGGGGGGGCGGCATGGTCGCCGGAGGCGGCGTCGTGGGCAAGCCGCAGGCTAGCATGGCGGCGATGAGGGTCAGCAGTGCAATTATACTAACTTTTGACTTGTGCATCGGTACATCTCCTTTACTCACGAAATCTATGCGCTGCGGGGGGTGTGTCCAAGACACCTCACGGCATCACAAACTTCCAATTGCCACCGGTCTCCCACCCCCAACCGCCAATTTCGATGATCTTCCCGTCGAGTGTGCGCACGAACGCAACACCGGGAATGGATTCCACTATTCTCTGCTGCCAGGCGCTGTCAAAACCTTGCTCTGGTGCCAAGGCCCAGCCCAACCGATCTCGCACGTTGGGTCTTTCGCGCCACAGTTTGCCAAACCCACGAGTCGGCTGATACAACCCCGCTGGCGGCGTCATCCCGGGGTCGCTCTCTGGCTCGGCGTCTGTCCAAGTGTCTTCGTACTGCTCGTACCCGCCGTCGTTGTAGAATACGAGGATTAAGCCCTCGGCCACGTAACTCTCGCCGTGGATCTCTTCCAGCCAGATCATGCGCCCATTTTCAAACGACTGCTCCGCAGCCCACGTCAAGCTCGCTTCGTACAGCGGGCAAGCGTCGAAGCCAGGCTCGAAGAAGTAGGTGTACATACACGGCCAATCAACGGTGAGCGATTGGGAAACCTGATTGTCAGCAGCATCGTAGACTACCAAGGTCATGAGGGGATGGCGATAGAAAGTGTGCGCAAGTTCAACGGTGAGCGAGCCATCAAGTGACACCGCCCACGCCTGAGGGTAGCGCTGCGTGGTGCCGCTCCAGATCACTCCCCGGGTGGCACCGGTCGTCTCCCAGTTGAAGGTCAATCGCTTGCCCGATGCGATGTCCTCCGCATCAACCGTAAAAGATAGGATGGCCAGTTCTTCGGATTCTGGTTGCTGAGTGGCCCGTTGAGTGGCCGGTGGAAGCGTGGGCGGCGGTGAGGTAGCAGGTTGGGTTGGGACTACCGTAACCGCTTCGGTCGGCGCGGCCGTGGCCTGCACCTGGGAGGGCACAGGGGGTGGCATGGTCGCCGGAGGCGGCGTCGGCGTCGTGGGCAGGCCGCAGGCCAGCGTGGCGGAGATGAGGGTCAGCAGTGCAATTACACTTACTCTTGACTTATGCATCAGGTCACCTCCTTGAGCAGGATACAGGATTTTGAAGAAATCTACCGCTCACCTTCCAATGCCTACCGATATACTATGAGCGGAGGTTGGGATTCTCAGTCTCCAGCCCCTCGGCTTGAGCTGCTTTCAGGAGATCATTGTCGGCTGCGACAAGGGTGAGCGAGGGTAGTCGGCGGTCCATCAAGGCGCGGTTGAGACGCAACGCGCAGGCCAGATGCACAGCATCGTAGCCGCGCAACCGACGGCGGCCGGTGAGTTCGATGGCTTCGTCCACCACGTACTGGTTCACATCCAGTAACAAGTATTGGGTCGCAGCATCGGCCTTGAGACCGGTCAGGATTACGTCACCCGTGGCCTGATCTATGATCCTGCCTCGGAGTTTACCGGCTACAGCCGCCGCAACCTCAACGAGGCCAATGAGTGCTACCGCGATGACGTGATCAGGCTCACTACACAGCGCCCGCACCCATTCAGTGCCAGTCTCGACAGCATACCGCTTAACCAGCGCGCTGCTGTCCAGATAGAATATGACACTCACTGGTTATCGGCCCACTGCCGGCTGCGCTCCTCAATGATCATTTCGCTGAGTGGCTTACCTTTCACCCAAACAGGATCGCTCCGCTGCTGATCAGAGCCAGCCCGATATCGCGCAACAATGCTCGGATCCAACTCAACAAGGATTCCTGTCGAGCGCAATGCAGCAAGCACATCTGCCCGGGGTGGGAGAGCGGGAGATTTCGCTTCTGTCTCCCTCTCGACATGACGTAGCCCCCACTCCAGGATGCGAGGCAGTTCACCTTGATATGGACGCAGCCGCCGCGCCAGTTCTGACGGCACCTGTACTTGAATTGTCTCCATCTGTTTTGCTCCCTCTCGTCGGCCACAAGTATAAGTGAAGATACAGTGGTTGTCAAACAGAACAGGTTGAGCAAAGACACTGAACACCAGGATGAGAACCAACACTTTCAGCGAACTGTTATGTCCAGTATACCGTCATTGTTCCCATCGGTCAAGTGGAGTTGGCGGAACGTGCCAGGGGGCGAACGGTATTCCAGCGTGAAGCCGAAGCCGTTCCAGCGCCAGACGTCCACGCGGGTGGCGGAGCCGTCGCGCCCCGTGGCGTAGTTCCCCTCCAGCGTCACCACCTCGTTACGGTCATCCCCATCCACGTCCCCTACCGCCAGCGCCAGGAGTGGCGCAGGCAACGCAGACCCGGCCCAGATTTCGCGGCCGTCGTGGGGGTCGAGCAAGATGAGATGACAACTGTCGCCCGCCGCATCATGGAAGCCAGCGATGGGACTGGAGACCGGGAGCCAGCGTTGGATGGGCCAGTCGCGCCAGGGCCGCCAGATCAAGAGCACCCACTCGGGTATGCCGTCGTCGGTGACGTCGGCCAATGCTGAAGCGGTGACGCCCCAGGTGGGAGGAACGAGGGGGGGGCAGGGAGCCCCGGGGCCAAGGAGAG
>JAUWOI010000231.1 GCA_030612185.1 Anaerolineae bacterium | reverse complement strand
GAGACTTTCGCCGGGGCACTCTGCCAGCCAGGATTCGTAGGGGCTTAATACAACATCACATCTCCGTTGTGGGGGTGGCTTCGTGCTCGTAACCCCCGAGGTGACCTGATGCATGGTCGTGCTGTAGGGGGATGGAGCCAGGATCTACACTCACTTTGAACTGGGAGTCCGTGCCAGTGGAGGGCGATGGCCCTCCGCTGGCATCTGGTCGTGTTTCACGACAAGTTAGGCAATCAAGGCGCGGCGGTGATGCGTTCTCCCAGTCTTTACGTGCGTTTGGCGTACTAGACGTCTGGGATGCAGTGGGGTGGGGGAAGGGGTAAGGTTTATCGTGGAAGAAAGAGTCAAGGCACTTACAGAAGCTCTGTTTTCCCTGGATGAGCCCTGGCGGGGCCGGTTCTTAGACCTGGTGGCCAAGCAGGCCACGAGATGGAAGTGGGACGGTCGGCAGCCGGAGCGGGAGGAGATCACGGCCTGGCTGGGGGCCAGTCCAGGCTTGTACCAGGAGGTGACGCTACTACTGAATGCGTGGCAGGGGCCGAGGAGGGGGTACTAATATGCGCCGTCCCCAAACAGCGCCTTGGGGATGGTGCGTAACAGGATTTTGAAATCGAGCCACAGAGACCAGTTTTCGATGTAGTAGATGTCGAGCAGCACCCCCTCGTCGAAACTGAGCGTGCTGCGGCCACTGACCTGCCACAGCGCGGTTATCCCCGGACGTACCTCCAGTCGCTTCTTGTGCCACTCCATGTAATGGGTGACCTCGGCCGGGAGGGGCGGACGTGGCCCAACCAGGCTCATCTCCCCGCGTAACACATTCCACAATTGTGGTAGTTCGTCGAGGCTAGTGCGCCGCAGAAACCGGCCCACGCGAGTCAGGCGTGGGTCGTCGCGAATCTTGAAGATAGGACCGTCGGCCTCGTTTAGTTCGCGCAACTGTTCCAGTTCTGTTTCGGCTCCCTCGCGCATTGAGCGGAATTTGTACATCTCGAACGTCTTTCCACGGGCTCCCACACGGGTCTGGCGAAAGACGATCGGGCCGGGCGAATCGAGCCGGATAGCCAGCCCGATCAACGCCAGGAGTGGGGCCCCCAGCACCAGGCCAATCACGGCCCCCACGACGTCTATTCCGCGTTTAATCAGCAGCGCTCCCTTCCCGAATCCGACCTCCCGCACGCTGATCAGCGGCACCCCGCCCAGGTCGTCCACATCCACTTGACTCAGGCTCATCTGGAAGAGGTCTGGCACGATACAGGCGCTCACGTGCCGCCGCTCACACTCGCGCACGATGGACATAATCTTGCGGTGATACATCCAGGGCAGTGTGATGATGACCTCGTCCACTGCCTCTTCCTCGATCAGCCGGGATAGGTTGCGCAGCGGCCCCAGGGCCTTGAAGCGACCGATGTCGGTCTCGCCCTTCTGGGGATTATCGTCCACAAAGCCGGCGATCTGATAGCCCAACTCGGGCCGTGCCACGATGGTGCGCATAACGGTACGTCCCACCTCGCCAGCCCCGACGATGATGACGCGGGTTGCCCCGACGCCGCGAGTGCGCAGATGGCCCTCAATTCCGTTCTGCGCCAGCCGTGCCGCGCTCATTAGTGCGATGACGATCAGACCTGCCTGCAGGAAAAGCGCCCGTGAGTACTGAAGAGGTCCGAAGAAGTCCAGAAAAAAGGTAATGGCAAAGAGTACCACCACGGACTTGGCCGCGGCGTTGATGATGCAGTAGGTCTGATCAAGCCAAGAGCGCCCGCGCCACTGTTGGTAGACCTGGTCCATCTGGAAGGCCAGCAGCATCAGTACAGTGAACAGAAGGCCAAAGGGGACATACGCCGATAGAGGATGATGTTGAGCGACGTCACGGAGCCACCGCAGTTCGTAGCGCACCCAGTAGGCTAGAAATACGCTGGCGTTGATCAGCAGGATGTCGGATACTACGACCCACCAAGGGGCCCGGCGGCGCGATCTCACGTTCTTCCTCCTTCGTCCAAAGCACGCCGGTACACGTCCGCTGTCTCCTGCGCCATGAGCGTCCAGGTGAACTGGCTGGCGTGGGCCAGGCCGCGCTTCCGCAGCTCGTGACGTAGTGGTTTGTCCGTCAATAGCCGGTCTAACTCCGCTGCCAGTGCCTCCACGTCGTAAGGGTCCACCATTGAAGCCGCGTCGCCGGCCGCCTCGGGTAGCGAGGATACATTCGAGGTCAGCACCGGCGTGCCGCACGCCTGCGCTTCCAGCACCGGCATCCCAAATCCTTCGTACAGCGATGGGTAAGCCAGGATGGTTGCAGCGTTATACCACAGGGGTAGTTCGTCGTTCATCACGTAGCCAGGGAAGATGATTTCCTTGCTCAAACCCAGGGCTTCCACTCTGGTGAACAGTTCGTCGTAGAGCCAGCCTTTCCCTCCGACCAGGACTAGTTTGACCTGACCATCATGTATACGTGCGAAAGCCTCCACTAGACGGGTTTGGTTCTTGCGTGGTTCTAGCGTACCTACACACAGCACAAACCGTTCCGGCAGCCCTCGGCGCTGGCGGAAAACCGCCACCTCATCGGCCGGTAAGGGGTGGAAGGCCGGGTCCACCCCGTGGTAGACCACGTCAATCCGTTCCGACGGGACGCCCAGCAGCCGCGTAGTCTCGGCGGCGGTGTGGGCTGAGACGGCGATGAGCCGCCGGGCGTGACGCGCTGAGAGGCGTGTCAGCACCGTCAGATAGAGCCGGTTGGCGGGGCGAAACAACGTGGGGAAGCGGATGAAACTCAGGTCGTGGATGGTGATGACCACTGGACAGGGAGCGAGCAGTGGACCGACGAAGGCTGGCCCGTGCACCAGATGCGCTCCGATCCGGCGCAGCGTCCAGGGTTGCACCAACTGCTCCCACAATACCCGCACCGCTGCCCGGCTCGTGGGCCAGCGGGATCGGAGTGAGGTGAGGGCAATGTCTGGAGGGAGCACACCCTCGCCCAGTAGAACGGTGTAGCGCAGCCCGCCGTCGGCCTGCCCCAGGTGGAGCAGCAGATGGTGGATGTACTGATGCACGCCAGCGCTGCGGTACCAGGCCCGGCCCGAAAGGAGGTGCGCGTTGACGGCAACGTGGAAATCATTCCCTGTGGTTACCTGCATAGCAAGGCGATTATACAATGACAAGTGACCAATGACAAATGACCAATCTACCCTACCAGGTAGATATCACTTCCTTGAGCGCCAGATGGAGTAGATGAGCCACAGGCCCATCAGGCTGGCGCCGGCGAAGCCTAGGATAACCAGCACCGTTGCCCATCTCCCCTGCTCGACCAGCCTGAAGGCCGGGATAAGCAGGGCCAGCCCAACGATAAGTGCGGCCAACAGCATGCTTATCGAGAGGCGGTTCCCCAGGCGGTCCAGCCGCGCCAGTGCCCGATCCAGTTCTCCAACGTTGACGGTGAACTCCAGATTTCCTTGCTCGGCGCGGACCAGGAGTTGCGCGCCGATGCGCGGGATGAGGCCCAGCAGTTCTATCCACCCGCTGGCCCCTTTGAGCAGCGGCGGCCCCCAGGAGCGCGGAGAGGCCATCTGCCTCGCGAAGCGCCGCACGTAGGGTTCGGAGACGGCGAAGACGTCCAAATCGGGGTCAAGTTTCAACCCCACTCCTTCCATCATCCCGAGTGTCTTGCCCAGCAGCCAGTACTCGGAGGGCATGTGCAGGTGGTGACGGAAAGTGATGGACATAGCCTCTTCGATCACTTCGCTGGTATTGATAGCCTTGAGCGGCAATCCCTGGTATTTGCGGAGCAGCCGCGCCACGTCCCGCCGCAACCCAACCCGGTCTACCCGTTCAGCCGTGGCTCCCATGCGGATCAATTGATCTACGATGCCTTCGTTGTCCGATTGCACGGCAACGATGTAAAGGCGGATCAGTTCGGCCCGCTCGCGCCGCCCCAGGTAGCCTACCATCCCGAAGTCCATTGCGCCGATGACTTCGCCCGGCATGACGACGAAGTTGCCCGGATGTGGGTCGGCGTGGAAGAAGCCGTCCTCCAGCACCTCCTTGACAATCATACGGATAGCGTGGAGCGCGATGCGGTGGCGGTCGTAGCCTGCCGCGTCCAGGGCCTTGATGTCGTCAATCTTGACGCCGTAGATGCGCTCGAGCGTCAACACGCGGCGGGTGGTGTAGTCCCAGTAGATTTGGGGAATATCGAGGTAGGACTCATCGGCGAAGTTGGCGCGGAGGCGGTCAGCGCTGTACCCCTCACGGTAGAAATCCAGTTCGGCCCGCAGCGTGACGGCAAACTCCTCGACGATCCCTGGCAGGTCGTAGAGTTGCCTCAGCGGGGTGCGCGCCTGGAGCAGGCGGGCTAGGTCAAAGATGATCTCCAGGTCAGTTCCGATGGTAGCCTCAATACCTGGTCGCTGCACCTTGACGACGACCTCCGAACCGTCGGGCAGGGTCGCAGCGTGTACCTGGGCGAGTGAAGCGGCGGCGATGGGAGCGGGATCGAATGTAGCGAACAATTCCTCCAGCGAGCCGCCCAATTCAGCCTCGATCTGCGCTCGGATTGGCTCCCACGGCGCAGAGGGCACGGTATCTTGCAGTTTGGCGAGTTCGGCGATGTAGGCCGGGGGGATCAAGTCGGGGCGAGTGCTGAGAACCTGGCCCAATTTGATGAAGGTGGGACCCAGTGCCTCCAGCACCAGGCGCACTCGTTTTGGCGCGCCCAGCGGGGGAGCCTCGCGACGCCAGCGGCGCAGCAGTCGCCGGGGCAGCGCCAGGTAGGGCTGCAGTTCTAGCAGGTCCGCCAGTTCGCCGAAGCCGTGGCGGATGAAGACTCCCACGATCTCGCGGTAGCGTTGCAAATGCCGGACTCTGCGGATAGGTGAGCGGACCATCAGGGTCTATTTTACCACAAGTGGGGAACAAGGGGTATCATGGGGCGGGGGAGGCCGACAGTGCCTGGATGCGCGGCAGTGCCTCTTGCGCGGCCTCCTCTCCGGCGGCGATGATCTCGGCGGCGCGAGGAAAGCCGGTGAGCACCGTCACGTCCGGGGGGATGGCGGGCCGGATGATGACCTCGGGAGGTGCCTCGGCCAGTCGGCGACGACTGATCTCCGCCATCATCACATCCAACGAACGCCACAACACCTCGACGGTATCCACCAACCCGCTGGGGACGTAGCGGCGCTGGTGCAACCCCTCGACCAGCGAGGCAACGACCCCCGAATCGCTGGTGACATCTACGGCAATGACGACATCGGCCCCCATCTGGCGTACCGCGTCGGCGGGGAGGTTGTCGAGGAGTCCGCCGTCCACGAGCAACTGCCCATCCCACTCCACCGGCGTGAAGATGCCCGGCAGGGCAACGGTGGCTCGCACGGCGTCCGCTATCTGTCCCTGGTTCAGGAACACCTCCCGGCCGGTGTTCAGGTCCACGGCGACCAGAGTCAGAGGCACTCGCAGGTCATCAAAGGTGCGATCACCCAGATGCCTGGCGAGATACTCGCGCACCTTTTGACCCTTGAAAAGGCCGCGCCGGGGTAACGATGGATCGGCCAGGGCCAGGAGCCGGCGGAGGCTGGCCATGCGCAACGCTTCCTGTTCCATAAGATCGGGGCTCAACCCGGTCGCGTAGGCTGCCGCGATGAGACCGCCCATACTGGTGCCGGCCAGGTAGTCAATCGGTACTCCCTCTTGCTCCAGGATTTTGAGTACACCGATGTGGGCCAACCCCCGCGCACCACCGCCGCTGAGGGCCAGGCCGACTTTGCGAGGCGGCTTTTTCCACAGGTTTTTCAGAAATCGCCACATACTTCTCCCTCCTCCTCGAATGCCATCAGGTGATACGTTCCCCCAGCCTGCGCACGACGTGTACGCTGGTTGCCAGCACCGCCCACAGCCAACTGCCGCGTCTCATCCACGCTGGCGGGAAGGACGGCAGGGGCGCGGCGGTGACCTGCTCGTAGAGCCGCTCGTACTGTGCAGCAATCCTCTCCATCTTGATTTCATCGTAACTACCCAGCCTGCTCGGCCTGGATTGACAAATCCAGGCCAAGGGCAATGCAAGACGCAGATTTTCAGTGCTTCTCAGTCACAATCTGGCGTTTTTGCACCATTGGGCTGCCGGATCGCCAGATCCGGCAGGAGCGGCTGGGTAGTTACATTTCATCAATGCCAAACTCCTTATGTATGGATAGACAGCCATATCTCTCTGCTTCCCACGTCGCACCGGAACTCCAGGAAGCGGGACCGCTCGTCGTAGGTCCACTGTTCCACTGTCCGCCCATCAACGGTTACCTCTCTGGGCTGCCTGGGCAGGAATACACGAAAGAGAAAGTGCGTATACTCCGGCCTGAACGATCCATCCCGGTCACCGGTGGAGATCCGAACCTCCCCGTCGGTGGCGGAGCACTCAAACCGGGTGATGCAATAGTCACCGGAGCGGTAGTCCTGAGTGAGGCCGTCGTCCTCGTACAGTTCCAGTGAGCCGCTCTTTGCTGGATAGACCTGCAGGGTCAAGACATCTATTCTTTTCTCGCCGACGTATTGCATCGGGGGTTGCATAGGCAGGATGGCGCCCCGCCGCACGAAGACGGGGATGTCATCAAGGCCCACGGCGACCTGGTACTCCTTCCCTCCCGCGAACTCCTCGCCGCTCCAGAAGTGTATCCACTCTCCGGCCGGCAAATAGACCGCGACTCTTTCACACTTCTTCTCGGTGATCGGCACAATGAGCAGGTCCCGTCCGAGGAAGAACTGATTCTCGAAGCGAGGATCGTAGCAGTGCTCGTCCGCCTGGTGGTTGAAAAAGAGCGGTCGTATGATGGGAACGCCCCCGGTCGCCGCCTCCCGGAACAGGTTGTAGATGTAGGGCAGGAGCCTGTAGCGCAGCGTGATGTACCTGCGGCTGATCTCCTCCACCCGCCGGCCAAAGGACCACGGCTCCTGGGGCCTGGTGTAGATCGCCGTGTGTGTCCTGCAGAAAGGGTAAAAGACGCCGCCCTGGATCCAGC
>JAUWOI010000023.1 GCA_030612185.1 Anaerolineae bacterium | reverse complement strand
GCGCCCTTTCGCTATCTGCTCTCACATCCAGTTTGCCTTCTCGGGCAGCGTTTATCGTAACGCCAGTTTCATCAACGAGGATGCCTATCGCGTCAATGAGCAGGTTGAGGGTGTTCTTGACCTCGTTGAAGTCACCCTTGTAGTCGTCGGTGATCTTGTCCGGGATGTCCCCCTTGCTGATGCGGTCCACGTACTCGACCGCCACGTTCAATGGCCCGATGATCGCGTCCAGCGTGTCATTGATCCCTCCGAGGATTTTCCGATAGACGCCCTGCGCCCTTTCGCTATCTGCTCTCACATCCAGTTTGCCTTCTCGGGCAGCGTTTATCGTAACGCCAGTTTCATCAACGAGGATGCCTATCGCGTCAATGAGCAGGTTGAGGTTGTTCTTGACCTCGTTGAAGTCACCCTTGTAGTCGTCGGTGATCTTGTCCGGGGTGTCCCCCTTGCTGATGCGGTCCATGTACTCCGCCATCACGTTCAGTGGGCCGATCACTGCATCAAGAATGTTGTTCAGGCCTTCGGGAATCCCTCTGAATTCCAGGCTTACCGCTTCTATGTCCGCACGGGTGTCGAGCCTGCCCGCAAGCGTTGCCTCAGTCACTTTACCGAACTCGGATGACATCCCCTTGAGGGCGGCATTGATGGAGCGGCTGACGATGAACGCAGCGGCTATGCCGAGCAGGATGGCGACGCCGGCCGCGCCCAGCGCCATGGTGGTGGCGGAAGACTGGGCGGCGAGCATCGCTTCCTTCTCGTGTGCCCGTATCTCTTCTGCCTCATGTTGTACTTGTCTTGCAACCTCGACCATCGTTGTCTCGTGCTCATACTGTTTTTCGATGGCGTCCACGTAGTCCTCAAACGCCAGGTGGTACGCTTGCAGAGCGGCGATCACCTGGTCAGCCTGTGCGTCGTTGGCCGCGTCCTGGAAGCGTACCTTCATGTCCTCCAGGAGCGTGAGCATGCCGGCAATCTCATTCTCAACATTGTCCACATATTGCTGCTCATGGCGCAGCATGTAATCCTTTTCATATCTGCGCACGTCAAGCATCAACTTGACGAGACGGTTGGCGTCGTCGGCCTTCTCAAGCCTGTCCTTGAGGGCCGTGGCGTCGGCACCCGCGTCTAATTCGGCGTACAGTTTCTCTTTCTGGTCGGCACGCATTTCTTCGGCGACCGCGATTACTGCGCGGGCTGCCTCAACCATATCGGCATCGTGCTCTTCTTTCTCTCTCTCCTCGGCCACGTACTCGTCAAAGGCCGCTTTGTAGCCATCGAGATACTGGCCCATCTGTGCCATTGTCTCGAGATCCTCCTGATCGGTGAGTTTGACCGTCGTCTCTCCGATCTGCGCTTCGAATCCTTCGATGACGGCGTAGCACTTCTCAGACGAGTCCTGGGTGTCACCTTCCAGGACTGTAAATCCACGGATGGTAAAGTTCTTCTCCTGCCGCCGGGCCTCCAGTATGTATTTGACCAAACGGTTGGCGTCGTCGGAGATGTCTACGCTGTGGGCGACGTTGTTCAGGCCGTTGTAGCCCATGAAGGCCACCACGCCGGTCAGAACCAGCACCACGCCAAAGCCCAGCGCGATCCGAGTCGCAAGTTTCATGTTCTTCATACTCAGGCTCAGGCCTCCTTTAGGCGTTAATTTCACTTTCTTCATCATTCAGTTTTCCTTTCTGTTTATAGGTTCTTTGGCTGCACAAACGACTGGTCGTTGCGCTGTCTTTTGGAAGATTGCATGCCCTTCCTCCTTGCCATGCCGGGCTTTCTCGGGAAGTCTGTTTTGCACCCACAGACACTACAGCGAATTAGGAAACAAACGAATTCTCTCCCACTCGGCCATTCGTTTTATTCTAAACCTGTACTGAGCCTGTCGAAGTATTCGTTGTTGTGTCCCACAGCAATCATTTCCCGCGAACTCTCCTTGATTTTCTGCATTTCAGCAAGAACTACGTTGTCCACTTCTCCAGACATAATTCCCATTGTCGCCACGGTCAAAACCCATCTTCTCCCAAAATCCCACCGCTGTGGGTCGCACCCGGTCTGCGATGATCGTATCAAAGGTTGCCTTGAACATCTCGATTGTTTGCCTGGCATAACCAAACCCCTCAAACTCGGGGAATATGTTGATCGAACAAATCGTCAGCCTCTGGCCGTCAATCAAACCTCTGACCTTGCCCACTCGAACAGAACCACAGTCAATGTTCATCCAATCATAGTCCGAAGGCTGCTGATCGTGCGTTAGTAGTCTGAAAGTCAGCTCTTCCACCCCTACTCCCTACTCCCTACTCCCTAATCTCTAATCCCTAATCTCTAATCCCCAATCCCCAATCCTCGCTCACTCAAACCCCTGGCAAAAGGCAAGCACATTCTTCCCCAGGTCGGGCAGATAATATCCGCCCTCTAATATGGCAAAGCGCCTTTGGTGGCCCATTCTTTTGGTTAGTTTCTTCAACAGTCGGCCCATGAGATAAAAATCAAAAGTGGTCAATTTTTTCCCCAGGTCTTTTTCGTAGGAGTCAAAGCCAGCCGACACCGCAACCACGTCAACGTGCTGGATAGTGGAGATATAATCCTCTATCCTCTTGAGGTAATCCTTATTGTCATCGGCCATGGGATTCAGGATTTTGGCCTCCTCCCACTCCGAGAGGACATCAATGTTTCCGTCTCCTGTATGCGCGTCAAAATCCAATACGAACGCGCTTTCTATCAGCCCTTCCTCTTTTAGTTTCAGGAGTGCGATACCCATGTTGCAGAAGGCACAATATCCCCAGGTGGAGTTTCTTGATGCGTGATGACCTGGCGGTCGGATGCAGGCAAATGCAGGCTCTCCTCTGAAAGCGATTTCCGACGCCAGTATAGCGCCACCAGCAGCCAATGAAGCCATTTTGAACAACCCGGTGTCTTTGGCGACGCTGGTTATATGAGTTTGGGAATGTGCGCGCGACAGATCTTTGAACGACGCTGGCCCAGGTGAGACGACTTCGTAATGACCTTCTTTCACCAGCGCCGTCATGATAGCCCCCATGCGGCCTGGTGCTGATGCGCCGTTGGAAGCATAATCTGTGCGTCTAAAGTCTTCGTGAAAAACTACTCTCACTTGAACACCTCGTTCCAGTCTGTCTCTCCAACTTCGACGGAGACCCCTCGACAAGCTCGGGGTGACGGACTCACTTACACACCTCGTTCCAATCTGTCTCTCCAACCCAATCTCGTAACGATAGTCGTTAGATGCTGCCTGCTTTCCTGACGTTCTCTAGCGAGGAGTGTAATCGCGCGTTGCAGTCATCGAACAGGGGGGCTCCGTGCCCGAAATAGATGGCCTTCACGTCCTTGCGGCAAAGCCGTTCCAGGGCCTGGATGAAGTCTTCTTCGTAGGAGCCATCGGTAGACCTGATGATGACAGGCGTGTCTCCCACAAACAGGACGCCATCCTCCTGGCAGTAGAGACAGATCGAATCGTTGGAGTGGCCCGGTGTGTAAATGGCTTCGAGCATCCTGTCGCCACAGCGCAACGTCTGTCCGTTCTCCAGAATGCGATCCGCCTTCACAAAGGCCGAGTGGGCGTATACCAGCGGGTGGAAAGCCTCCCGGATGGCCGGCAGGAGAGCGGCGTGGTCGAAATGCCCGTGGGTCAAGATCACCTGCTCGACCGGCTTCTTGCCCACCCCCGTCGGCGTGGCCCTGATCCTTTCGATCACAGCCGGGTCGTTGCCCACGTCAATCAGCGTATTGACGTCCGGGATCGCATTCCAGTCTCCCCTGACAAGGTAGACGTTGGAGGAATAGATCATACTCTTGGGCTCGGTCAAGTTCGTAATCTTCACTCCCTACTCCCTACTCCTTACTCCCTACACCTTCTGAAACAACTGCGCGGCGTTGGTCACCCGCCGAAAGAGATGTTCCGTCTCCGGCGGCAATTTCTGTGTCTGCTCGGTGACGAAATAGCCCCCCTCGGAGAGCGTTTGGTGGAACATCTTGATCACGCTCACACGCTCGTGAGGTTGAAAGTGGAGGAGAACGTTCTTACACACAATCAGCCCCAGTTCCTCTCGAATGGGTTCGAGCGATAAAAGGTCGTGTCGTTGGAAAGTGACAGCCTTCCTGATCTCGTCGCTGATCTGGAAATAGCCCTCTCCGCCATTCGGCGAGAAGTACTTGCTCAGGATTTCCGGCGGGATGCGCTTGATCTCCACTTCCGCATAGACGCCTCGGGCGATGATCGTGCCGAATCGGTCGCTCTCGTCAATATCGGTAGCGTGTATTCTCACGTTCCTGAATAGGAAATGTCCCATGTTCTCCCTGAACGTGATGGCGATGGAGTAAGGCTCCGGCCCCATGGCACATCCGGCGTCCCACACGTTGATGTACCTGCGTCTCCTGAGATCAGGAACCACGTGCTGGGCGATCAGATCCAAAGTTTGCTGGTCCCGGAAAAAATACGTAAATGCCATTACTCCCTACTCCCTACCCTCCACACCCACCTCACGCCACTTCCTCGTGGACGACGACGCGCTTGTCGCGCATCAGCGCATCCAGGTTCAGGATAATCAGAATGTCCTTCGTCACCCCCTGGATGTATTCCTCCTTGCTACTCGCTGTGGTAGCCAACGACGGCTTGATCTCGGCCATGGCTATGCTCATTGATCCCGATACGTCGTCGGCCAGGATGCCCACCTCCAACCCGGCGGCGTCCACCAGGATGACCTTGGTCAGGTCGGTCATCTCCTGTTTCTGTACGCCCAGGAACTGGCGGATATCTACGACCGAGTAGATAGAGCCACGGATGTTGATGACGCCGACTACGAAGTCGGGGGTACAGGGCACGGGGCTCACGTCCCTCAGGGGCTGCACTTCCTTGACGTAGTTAGTGGGTATGCCGTAGGTCTCATTGGCCAGGGAGAAAACGACAAACTGCATCGTCTCGCCTGTCTCCACCTCGGTAGCCCTGGCCAGCGCCTGCGCCCGCTTTTCCAGGATGGCCTGCGCCTTTGCGGTGGACATGGCCTTCTTGCCAGAGACCCCCGACGCTGCCGCCGGCGTCGCGTCACTGAAAAGCATATCGAGGGTCAAGTTGTCCTCGTCAGAGAACTCTAGCGCCGCTTCGTCATCGTCGTTCTTGATACGCTGACGAAATTCATCCAAGTCCATAACTTCTGGCGTTATCCCCTTATCTATCTGCATCTCATCTTCCCCATACATCTCACGTTTCACGTTTCACGTTTCACGTTTCACGTTTCACGTTTGACGTTTCACGTCTCACATCTTCCCACTTGCCAACTGCATCTCCGCCAGTTGTAGCAGGCGACCCGCAACCATACCGTCCCCTTCAGGGACTGGCTCGTGCCTGGGTTTGCCCTGCAGGAGTCGCTGGACATTCTGTAGCGATTTCTGGGCCAACCTCTCCTTGCCCGATTGCTGATAGAGTTGCGCCAGGTTGTAGTGGGCCAGGGCGAAATCGCGGTCCAGGTAGATCGTTTTCTTCAGGGCATTCGTGGCCTCGTCCAGCATACCGTGCTGCTGATAGACCATCGAGAGGGTGTAATACGGCTCTGGACGTAGTTTATCTCTTTTGATGGCCCTCTCGCACCAGTGCTGAGCCTCCTCCAGGTTGCCCTTGTTGGCATAGATCTTGCCCAGCGTGTAATACGTTGGGGCGAAGCCGGGGTCCTGGTCGAGTTTCTCGTACAGTTTGACCAATGCCTCATCCACCTGGCCGGCCTGCAGTAGCGCCAGGGCCATCTCGTAGGGATCGGGGAGCTCGGTCGGGAGACCTTTGCCCAACGGTAGCGGGGGTGGCTTCTGTTCCTTCTTCAAGTCAGGCTGCAGGCCAGGAACCCAGGGGAGTGGTTGGGGCTTGGGCGCCCTCGCCACAGGCGCCAGCGGTTCGAACGCGGGCATCTGCGGTTTGAACACAGGCGCTGGCCTGACTTTCGCTTTGGCCACCACCTGCCTCCGGTAGACCACCGCTCCGGGGAAATTCCTGGATTGGAAGTCGCGGTAGAAAACCATGTTGGGCTCCGAAGCGCCCGGTATCAGCCAGCCGCCGTCTGTCAAACAGTTGTAAAAGCGGCCCAATACCTTCTGGGTCACCTCTGGGGTGAAATAGATGGTCACGTTGCGGCAGAGGATCACGTCCATCCCGTTGGTGTTGTTGGTGAGCGACGGGTAACGATCCTCAACCAGGTTCAGGTAATCGAAAGCGACCATACGTTTGATGTTGCCAGCAATGGCGAACTGTCTTGTCCCATTGAGGTGGAAATAGCGGTCCTGGATGCGCTTTTCGACACCGCGAAAGGACCAGGCCCCGTACAGCCCTTCTCTGGCTTTGCGCAGCGCGTCCCGATTGATGTCGGTGGCCAGGATCAGAATATTCCAACTCTCCAGGTTTGGGATCAACTCGCGCAGGGCGATGGCGATAGAGTACGGCTCTTCGCCGGTGGCGCAGCCTGCACTCCAGATGCGGATACGCCGGCTGGAGTGTTCCCGCCGGGCGATGACTTCCGGCAGGATATGTTTGGTCAGAGTCTCGAAGTGGCCCTTGTTGCGCAGGAAGTACGTCTCGCCCACAGTCAACGCGCTGATCGCGCGGTCCCATTCGCAATGGCTGGAGGGGCTGCTCCGGAGCAACTCATAGTACTCATCCAAACTGGCGCAAGGGGACGCCTCCAGAGCCTCAGCCAGCCCCCTTCTCAGCGCTTGCCGCTTGTCTGCCGAGAAATGTAAGCCGCTTCTCTCCAGGACAAGATCCCGAAAGCGCTGGTAATCCATCTGCGTAAGTTCGACACTCCCGTTCATACACATCCTCGCCTCAAACCAACCAACCAACCAACAAACTAACCATCCGCCAGAACCGCCTCCAGACGTCTCTCCTCCTCAAAGGTCAGAATCCTGCTGAGGTCAGGCATCAATAGCAGCCTGTCGCCCAGTTTGCCCACCGCCGACAACCGCTCCATCTGCGGCGCGATCTCCGAAGGAGGCTCGATGTTGCCGGCCGGCATGGTCAACACCTCAGAGACGACGTCCACTATCAAGGCCATCATACGATTATCCATCTGGGCTATCAACAACTGGGTGTTCAGGTCGTGGGACTTGGCCGGCAGGTTGAACCGCCTGCGGACGTCAATGACCGGAATGACCTTGCCTCTGACGTTGATTACCCCCTTCACAATCTTCGATACTTCGGGCATCGGGGTGATAGCCACGATGCGAACGACTTGCACGACGTTGGCGATAGGCAGGGCGTATTCCTGGTCGTCCAGTCTGAAAGTCACCAACTGAGTATCTTCGTTATCCATTGACATCATAACTGATCCTTTCGTGGAATCCGCTTTACTAAATTCTGCGGTCTGGTCTAGCCTTCACGAGTAATGTCAGTATAACTCAAAACAGGCATTCTCAGGGTTTCAATTGCGTTACAGCAACGTTTCGGACTGGTGAAAGTAACGTAACTGCTCAGCGAATCTCTGCCTCAAACCGACGAGCGAAAACGCGTCATTCTGAGGAGCGCAGCGACGAAGAATCTCGGTTCACAAGCCAGGGTGGATAGCAAACATCCGAACGAGATTCTTCGCTACGAGATTCTTCGCTACGCTCAGAATGACGGGCGAAAACTACGCTCAGAATGACGGGTGGATATTGTCTCGTTTGTAAAGAATTCGCACCATCAAGGAGTTCAGCCGCTCCCACGCGGGGCGTTGAAATGGTCCGCTGATGCTGGGCGCCAAGCCGCCCGGCTACCAAGAAAAAGCCCCTGTAGAATATGACTCACATCCACAGGGCCTTCCACCAATCAGTGTGAAACGTAATGCTGCCTAATGCACCGACCAGGATCACGTCTCACGTTTGACATTTGACGTTTGACGTTTCAGCGTGTGAAGACGGTCGAGGCGGTAATGCCGTTGGGGGCGGCTATGGTCGCCAGGTTAGTGGTACCTACTCCCACCGCAGGTGAAACCGATATCCAGATCACCGCTTCCTCTCCTGGATTGAGGATGCCGATGTCAAAAACCTCGTCAACGGTTGGGGCATCCAGGAAGATGTCCCACACATCCCATTCGTTTGTCCCCGAGCCAAAGGGGTACCATTCTGTATAGTAACTACCAGCGCCATCATAATATTGAAGGATAACGTCCCAGTGGTCAAAGTCCGCCAACTTGGTGTCCCCGTCGTTCCTGAGGGTTACCTCCACAACAGCGCCACTGCTTATAGTCTGTGCTGCGACGGGTGAGAGATTGGTCCTGGCCCTCTCCCCCAGTCGCTGCTCCATCTCCCGCCAGGATGCCTGAATGGCGTCTTGCGAGGAGAGGAGACCCTCGGCGATGGTGAATACCACCAACAACAGAAGACTTATGATTATGAGCCCAGTGATTATCGTCTCCATAGATCACTCGTAACTACCAAGCCATATAAGGTGCAACGCACTTGTTTAGCAAAAGTGCGTTGCACCTGAGCAGTAATGGTCACTCGATGCTGAAGTAGTACTCATCGGAGATACCATTCGGAATGGTCACTTTCAAAAAGTGCCTTCCTGCTGAAGGGTATGAAGCACCATAGCGGATGGTGATCTTGAGGGTTGCCGTGGGATTCCACGCGCTGTCATTTTCCAGTTCATATTCCCAATAGGGTGTTCCCTCACCATAAGGGATGCGGGCGAAACTGCCATCCAGTCCAAAGAAGACATCACAACTCTCGATTGCGCTTATGTGCGTGGAACCGACATTCTTGACCCATACAAATACATTGTTGTTGTTTGACTTCCCGGTAGCGTGAATGATCTCGATCTGACTCCGGAGGCGTTCGTCTATCCTTCTCTGCCTGCTGGTCAAGGCATCGCCGCTTTGGACGGCTGCGGGGTAGATAGTGTTGAAAACCAAGACCGCAGACACTACGCCTGCTATGATCAGGAGGGTCGTGACTATCATCTTATCCAAGGTTTGCCTCCTCTATGATTGAGAGGGCCTCTTCTACGTCGCTTCCACGGCCCAGCAGTTCATTCAGTTTCAGGAGGGCGCCTAGTATCTCGTTTACCGCTACCTGCTCCGGAGCGCTGTCCACGCTGATCAGCCCGGTGAGCCGAAGAAGGGAAACCTCAATGTCCGGGGCGATGATGCCCTTGTTAGTGCATGCCTGGATCAGCCTGCCTGTGCGTTCCCCCCCTATCTTCTGCGCGGTACTGCTCACCCAGCCCGAGAGTTCCATGATGCGAGACTGATCCTCCCCTCCCTCAGATGGGGAGGATACTTCCCCTTCAAGAGAGCCAGGGGTTTCCTCTTGCCCCGCCTTCACATTCCCGAGAGAGACCATCTTCACTTCGGGCTGTGCTCCGGGGGGATTGGGCGCCTCCCCTGCCGCCTGCTTTTCTCGCCTGATGGCTTCCAGAGATTGAAGGATGCCTTCCGTAGGGGTTTCCTCCTCTGCCCTGAGGGAGGGGTAATAGTGGATCAGAACCTGCTCCTGAATATCCAGCAGCGTCCGCTGTACTTGGTTCTTTATGATTTTCAGTTCGTATTCGAGAGCCTTCACCCTCTGTTCCAGTTGTTGCATAACAACTCCTCCCTGTTTCAGTCGCCCATTCAGGTCGCTCCCGCTGTTGAATGTCTTGGCACAACTAATTTACCACATTTCTCACCTTGTTTTGGTTACGGCTCCGTTACAGATTAGTTTCACTCTCGGCGCCACGGGTCGTTTCCCAACTTGCGCGCCCTGCAACGGTGGTTACTACTCAACCGCTCCTGCCGGATCGCCAGATCCGGCAGTGGGTGGTTCAAAAACGGTAGCAGTTGACGGAGAACCAGCAATCCCCGCTATCAAGTTCGTAGTAACGACTTTAGTCGTTCTTGCTGCGTAACCAACGACTAAAGTCGTCACTACAAGCCTGCCTGGATCGCTATATCCAGGCCGAGCAGGGTAGTAGTTACCAGACCAGGGAAGTATTGGAAACCGGTGCCACGATGGGCGAGCCGGTGGTGGATGAATAGGAGGGCTGGGCTGGCGGAGTCTACCGCATCCGCTCTCGGCACAGCCGCAGCAGGGGCCCTGCCGCGTTGAAGCACACGATGGCAAGCAGCGCCAGCGTGAGAATAAACCACAACGATGGGAACAGCACACTCGCAACGGCCACGACCAATATCGCCACAGTCAGCGCGAGCGTCAGCCCTGGATTGGACCTGAAGAGCGCGCCCGCGTTGCGCCACGCCGCATCGCGCGCCACCGGCTCTTCCTGCTCCAGCAGCAGCGCCAGGGGGTACATCTGGAGGAGCAGCCACACGAACGCCAACGCCACCCAAAACGCCTGCAGCCAGGGGTCCAGGAGAGAACCTCCCCCTGGTGCGGGTTCCGGCGTGTAGAGACGAATGTTGGTGAACAGGACGATGGACAGGAGCAGGTTAAGCAGCGCCAACACCCATGCTCTTTTCCGCCATCGCGAGGGGCTGGCAGGGTTCTCCGCCAAACTGTCCTGCACGTCCAGCAGCGTCCCCCGGATCTCTCCCTTCAGGATTTCCAGTTCGTGTTCGAGTGTCTCTACTCTCTGCTCCAGTTCCACGAGGATTCTCCTCTCGTTTTGTTATTACTCAGGTGCAACGCACTAGAAACAAGTGCGTTGCACCTTAGCGGTGAGCCTGCCGAACCGCCCACTGTTCCGGCAGGCTAGTAGTTCAGTATCATGGTCTCATCGTCCTTGATTTCGGCCGGCGTGGTTCTCACGATGGGGATGACCGCACCCGTCGGAGGCTTGACCTCCAGTTGGAACTGGGTGTTTTTCAGCAGGGCAGCGTCGTCCACCTCACAGGTAATTTCGACTATCTCGTCTGCTTCGAGCATAGTTTCCTCACCTGTCAGCCAAGACTTGGTGCAGGTGATTTCGGCGATATAAGTGGAGGGGTCGCTGTAGGAGTAGATCACAGCGTCCATATCAACCCCGCTTCCACCACCACTCACGAGCTGCAACTCGAATATTAAATCATCCACCTCGTCAGATGGGTCGTCGGCCTCCACAGCCTTGACGGAGCCCACGACCTCCATCGAAGCCGAGACCTGCTCGATGCCGCCATAGATGGCCTCCCGGCCTCGCTCGGTCGAGAACGTCCCGGCCTGGAGGATGGTGAAGGCAAACACGGCCGCGACCACGACGAAGGCGATCAAGATGATGGCCGTCTCCAGGGCGGTAATACCACTTTCATCCTTTAGTATCCTGTTCATTTTTTGTCTCCTTTTTGTTGGATTTGATTTGTTAGCAAGCGTTCGATACAAGATTGACGGGTGAGCACACACTGTTCCAGCAGTCTAGTAGTTCAGAACCATGGTGCCGGTGATTTCGGCCGGCGTGGTTCTGACGATGGGGATGACAGCACCCGTCGGGGGCTTGACCTCCAGTTGAAACTGCGTGCTTGGTCCCAAGGTGATTTGGTCGGCGGCTTCCAACTCGCAGGTAATCTCGACTATTTCGTCTGCTGAGAGCATAGGTGGTCCAGCCGTATCCGACGGCAGCCAATCTGAGGTGCAGGCACTGAGGCTGTTGACATAGTGTTCGCCGTCGTTGTAGGAGTAGATCACAGAGCCCATATCAACCCCGGTTCCACCACTCACAAGCTGCAACTCAAATTTTAGCGTATCCACCTTGTCATCATCATCACTCGTATAGGCTTTGATGGAGCCCACGACCTCCATCGAAGCCGAGACCTGCTCGATGCCGCCATAGATGGCTTCCCGGCCTCGCTCGGTCGAGAACGTGCCGGCCTGGAGGATGGTGAAGGCAAACACGGCTGCGACCACGACGAAGGCAATCAGGATGATTGCCGTCTCCAGTGCGGTAATACCACTTTCATCCTTTAGTATCCTGTTCATTTTTTGTCTCCTTTTGAATTTGGTTCGTTAGCAAGCGTTCGACACAACATTGACGAGTGAACACACCCGATTTCTACTTCCTTTTTCTTGCCTCATTGATCGTATATCTCACCTCCTATAAACGAATCTGCTGCTTCCTCGCCCAGGTTCGCTCTCGAAGCACTGGTTTACTCTCATTTCATTGTAGAGTATAACACAAAAGCGTGCCCGTGCGCTTTCAGATTGATTTCAGAAGTATTCAGAACTGTTCAGGGAGGGTTACTGCTCAGCCATCGTCATTCCGAGCGACCGGAAGGAGCGCAGCAGCCTGCCCTGCCACCGCGAGTACCACCGCGAGTACCACCGCGAGTACCACCGCGAGTACCACCGCGAGTACCACCGCGAGTACTCGTGGCGGGGCTCGTGGCGGGGCTCGTGGCGGGGCTCGTGGCGGGGCTCGTGGCGGTGAGCCTGTCGAAGGGACTGAAGGGAGTCGAGGAATCTCCATGCCGAGGCCACTCTGCCATTGGAAGCAGAGATTCCTCGACTTCCTTCGACTACGCTCAGGACAGGCTGCTACGCTCGCTCGGAATGACGCATCACGGGGAGTCTGAGAAGTAACCAGGGAGGTTATTACTCAGCCGCTCTTGCCGGATCGCTAGATCCGGCAAGAGCGGCTCAGCGGCTCAACCGCTCCTGTCGGATCGCCAGATCCGGCAGTGGGTGGTTCAAAAACGGTAGCAGTTGACGGAGAACCACGGAACGTCATTGCGAGCGTAGCGAAGCCCCGCCACGAGCCCCGCCACGAGTACTCGCGGTGGTACTCGCGGTGGTACTCGCGGTGGTACTCGCGGTGGTACTCGCGGTGGCAATCTCCTGCCAGCAAGTTGGAGATTGCTTCGTCACTTCGTTCCTCGCAATGACAGGCTGGTAGTCACTTGGGGAGAAAAACAGAGGGGCAAGATGCAGGGGGCTGCCTACTGTTCTTGTTGCAGTTGTGTTATCATATCCTGAAGAGCGGGTTTCTCTTCCTCAGGAGCGAGTTGCCAGGCTGTCTGGGCGTGGGAGAGCGCCTCCTCGGGCCGCCCTAGTTGGCTGTAAAGAACAGCCAGGATCAGGTGAGAATTCCAGGCATTCTCTGCCTCCGGCTCCAGTTCCAGCGCCTCCTGCATAGCGGCGATGCCCTCCTCGAGGCGGCCCAACTGGGCGTAGGTGGAGCCCAGGGTGCGCCAAACCCCGGTTGAACGGGGGGCCAGTTCCAGCACGCGCTCGTACGCTCCGGCGGCTTTTTCCAATTGGCCGAGTTGTGAGTAGGAATCTCCCAGTGCGTTCCATAGGGCGGCGTCGTTGGTGGCCAACGTGGTAGCGATCTCATAGTTGGCACTGGCCTGTTCGCCCCACTGCTCCTTCTGCGCCGGATCTGACGCCAGGTCATGCCGGTGGCGGTACAAGCCGGCCAGATTGACGCTGTGCTCGTACTCGAGGGGATTGATATCCCGCGCCTGGATGAGACTTTGCTCGGCAAGTTGGAATAGTCGCTCTTGTTGCGCGGGATCACCGGTGCTGGACGCTTTCTGCGAGTAAGCGCGGCCCAACTCGAGGTAGTACACGTCCGCGTGGGGAGCGAGTTCGCTTGCGCGCTCGTAGTGAGCGAGCGCCACATCCCATGCCCCCTCCCTGTCGTAGGGATCGGCCTGCCTGTAGATCATGTTGGCCTGGATGGGGGCCAGGTTGTACTGCACGGCGAGGACACCGGACAATACCAGCAGTGGGATAAGCGCCACCGGCCCCCAGGTCGTGGCACTGGCCCGGGGCAGCGTGCGTTCCCTCATCAGGGCCAGTCCCCCGGCGAGGAGCACGAGGGCGACAAAGCCGTAGTAGAGGGTCATCCGAGACGCGAGGTGGTTGGCCAATAGCAGTGCGACTTCGATGACCTGCTCCTCCCCACCCCTCATAGGGGGGGCTAGGGGGGGTACCAGCGCTGCCAGATGTCCGGCCAGCAGCAGTGCGAAGGCCAAACCCAAACCGAGAGAGACGGTTAGATACAGCAGGCTGGCCGGCAGCCAATCGGAGGGTCGCGCTTTGAGCGTTCCGCGTCTGGCCATTTCGGAGAGAAAAATGAGACCCATCACCAGCCAGGTCAGGAGCATGATCATCAGAATTCCATACGACGTGCGTTCTCCCTGCGTTGGCAAGGTGGTGAGCGCTCGCCATAAGATGCGCCCAGGGTCGCTCAAGTTCGTTAGACTGACGACGAAGTCGAAGGCCAGCGTCCCCAGGATGAAGCCCCCCACTATCGCGTTGCCCAACGTGGGCCACAGCCAGCCGGCGGGTGTTCTCTCAGAGGTAGGAGATGATGGCGCACTCTGCTTCTGCCGCCGTTTCTTGCGCCGCCTGCTCGTTCCCTCGTCTGGCTGACTCGCTGACTCGCTAACTCGCCGACTCGCTGACTCGCCGACTCGCTGACTCGCTGACTCGCTGACTCGCTGACTCTCTCTCAGGTCTAGCCCCGCCACGACGAGAAGCCCGGCGCAGGCCCAGAAGGTCGTGCGGGTGGCGGCGACGGCGATGCCAAAGTTGATCTCGACGAAGTGAGTCACGATGGCCGACAGGAGGGAGAGGATAAGAAGGTGCTGGGCATGTAGGGGCGGCAGCGTGGACTCTCCCAGGGTGAGCATGCGAATGCCAAAGACGAGGGCCAAGGTACCCAGATAGATCGCCAGCCCGGCGACGATGCCCATAGCGAGGGCCACGCCGAAGAAGTGGGGGCCCACCTGCCACCAGGAGAAGGCCACACTGGCGAGGCAGCATACGAGTACCAGGCCCAGCAACTGCATCCGCTGTCCTTTCTCCTCCAGTAACCCCAGCCTTATGAACCCGTAGTAGAAGGCGCTGAGGAACAGGAACAGATAAGCGCTCAGGCCCAACAGGCCGGTGGTGGCGAGTGCATCGAAGGTTTCGTTGTGAGCACGGTCCACTGCGCCCGCTTCGTAGCGCCAGTGCATGGGAGGACGGAAGCGGGTGTAGGCCACACGGATGGATTCGGGACCGTAGCCCACCAGCGGCCGGATGGGATTGAACGGATCTTTATGACCGTCCGGGTACTGGAGCGGCTCGTGGGGCAGGACCAGGTCTACCATGCCTTGCCAATAAAGAATACGCGCGAAGGAGAATACCTGGCCCAGCCGGCCCAGCCAGGGTGCGCTTTGCAAAGGGCCACCCGAGACGTTGACGAGAACGATAGAGCCTACCACGAGGGCAGTAAGAGTGATAGCGGTCACGATCAAGATCGCCCCCCACCTGCTGCGCCAGGCCAGGGCCAGCAGCAGGAGGAAGAAAAAAGAACCGGCGACCAGTGCCAGCAAGGGACCACGGCTTTGAGTGTACCAGGTGGTGATCAGTTGTACGGCGGCGATAAGAACGTAACCCACTGTACACAGGATGCTGATCTTGTTGGCTTTGCTTGTTCGCTCTCTCACCAGGATGGCCCTGAAGCCCTCCGCTGCGCGGCCGAGCGTGAGCGGAAAGACCATAACGAGGTAAGCAGCGAGAAAGATGGGATTGCCCATACTCCCGTCCACGCGCTCCCCAGAGAAGTCCGCCCAGGGGAGGGGGTCCAGACCATAGCGCTGGATCAGACCGTAGAGCGCGACGGGCAGGCTGTTGACAATGATGATGGTGACCAGCCGGTCCAGTTGGGCACGGGTACACATTCCTTGCAGGATCATCAGGAAGACGACGACGTAGGAAAAGGTGGTGAAAGTTCCCTGCAACCGGCTGTAGGAGCCGAACAGGCTGACCCAGGGCGTGACCGATAGAGCGGTGCTGACGAGATAGACCACTACCATGAACAGGGTCGGAAGTACCAGCGGTGTGCGCCAGGTACAGCCCACGTCCCTGTTGCCGCTGGCCCGCTCTTCCAGCAACTTCACCATCCAGACGGCAGCCATCACCAGCGCGATGGTGCGCAGGACGGCTATCCTATCTGGATCGAAGATGCGGCTGGAGTAGACGTTGAAGAAAAGCGGGGTGACGATGACCGCCGCCAGCCAGCAGACCTCGATGACCCGATCACAGAACGCGCTGAGTTTGGTTGAATTCATATTCGCATCGCCTTGGTTGAGGATGATAGATCGTCAGGCCAGGGATAAAAAGTAACCGCGCCCGCGCACTGTGCGGATCAGGCTGGGTTCGTCGGGAGTGGCTTCAACCTTGCGGCGCAGACGATGGATGCAGGGACGCACCAGGCTCTGGGCTGCCCATTTGTCCAGATCATAGCCCATCGCGGCGTGAGCCAGTTGGTCGCAGGAGAGCACCTCGTTGGGATGTTCCATCAGGGCAACCAGGATGGCCGCTTCGCCCTCCGTCAGTTCGACCGTGCGCACCGGGTCCCCCTTTGTCATGGCCAGCCGCTTGTGGCGATCCAGTGTCAGAGGACCGGCGCGCAGAAAACGGGCCACGGACGCTGGCGGGGGGTCTGGGGATATGGGCGGGGAAGACGAGGGAGCGACTGGTTTTTCCGTCTGACGCAGCGTATCCAGCGCCTGGCCTACGACATCCAGCAAGTGCTGGCGCTTCAACTGCTCAGCGCGTCCTTGCAGGGCCTGGGAGATGGTGGCGGAGAGGCCTTCTATATTGATCGGCTTGAGCAGATAGTCTACGGCGTCCGACTTCACAGCGGCGATGGCACTCTCCAGTGTGGCGTGAGCCGTCAACACGACGATCAACAGGTCAGGGCGCATCTGTCGGGTGCGTCGCATCACCTCGACACCATCCATCCCCGGCATGCGCATGTCCAGTATCATGAGGTCGTAGGACTCACTCTCCAACAACTCCAGCGCCTCGCGACCGGAACCTGCCTGTTCGACGTGATACCCCATCAGGCTGAGGAGATCCCGCAGGCCGGCACGCGTGGTGGGATCGTCGTCCACGACCAGCAGTCTCGCTCTTGGATCAGCCTCCGGAGGGCCAGAATTCTCTGCCATATCGCTTGCCTGCCGATGGACTGGGTTGCTCTAGGTCCAGCATAACCCAATCATACCATCAACCAGCATCCCTATGGGTTGAGGAATCGTTACGGTTTGGTTACAGGTCACAAGACCACGAATGCAAGACCACGAATGCAAGACCACGAATGAATTCGCGGTCTGATATCAGAAACACGTTAAAACGTGTTATGGCGTTGATGTAACGTGTTTTCAACACGTTTCCCGTAGCAGCCGTCGAATTCATTCGATGCTGCCAGATGCTGCCAGACCACGAATGAATTCGCGGTCTGATATCAGAAACACGTTAAAACGTGTTATGACGTTGATGTAACGTGTTTTCAACACGTTTCCCGTAGCAGCCGTCGAATTCATTCGATGCTGCTCACGTTTCACGTCTCTGTCGCCGCCAACCCCGCCACAAGCAGGTCGAGCGCCACCTCGGGATCAATCTTGCCCGTCTTGATTGCGACGTCGGTGTCCAGCAGGTGACGGTACACCGCCTCCAGTTGCGCGGCGGTGAAGTGAGTCGCCTGGGTGTGGAGTTTGCGCGCCGGGAAAGGATGCAACCTGAGCGCCTTGGCAATGTCGTGTGGTGTGCTCCCCCCTGCCTTCAGTTCCTTGACCTGGATCAGGAGCCGGAACTGGCGCACGATCATCGCCAGGAGCATCAGCGGGTGCTCGCCCGCATCCAGTAACCGGTGGAGCGTCTGGGCGGCAGTGCGGCCGTCCCGCCGGCCGAGCGCGTCCACCAGGTCGAAGACGACGGCGGCCTGGGCGTAGGGCACCACGGTCTCTATGTCCGCTATCGTGATGGCCTGTCCCCCGGTTGGAGGTTGGGTGTAGGTCACCAACTTGATGATTTCCTGGTCGAGCAATCTTAGGTCGGTGCCGACGACGGCGGCGAGTTGCCGGGCGGCCTGGGGTTCGATCTCGCCGCCATACTTGCTGACGCGCTTTTCGATCCAGCGGGGCAGGACCTTCGCATCCGGCGGGTCGAACCGTTTTACGTAGCCCTGCTCCTCCCGTTGGGCCAGTTGGAGCATGGAGTGACGGACAGGCAGGGGTTTGTCCTCGATGAAGACCAGGCGGGTCGTTTCGGGCAGGCGGGGAAGGTAGTCGGCCAGGGCGGTCAGGAGCTCTCTCTGGGAGGCGGAGAGTTCCCGATCTTTCCGAGGAGCGAGCCGCGTCAGCAAACCCTCGACGATGACGAGCCGTTTTTCGGCCAGGAAGGGGATGGTCTCGCAGGCATGGCGCAGTTTGGCCAGCGTGAGAGTCCCCCCATCCAGAATGGTGGTGTTCAGGTCCACGGTATCGGGCGGGCCGAGTCTGTGCTTGAAATCGGCCAATGTCTCGGCGCGGGTGAATTCGTCTGCGCCGTGGAATATGTAGAAGGTGGGTGCGGGCTTCGTCATCTACCTCCTCGTTTCTGATATTAGAAACCGGGTTATTCGGAAAGAACCCGGTTTCTAGATTTGCGGTCAACCCTCGGTGCGGACGTGGTGGATGAGGATGCCGGCCCGTTCCTCTCGCGTGATGCCGACGATGCGCAGGGCGCCGACATCGGGCTGGAGGGTGACGCGGGCCTGGAAAACAGCGCCCAGCGGCCGGGCCAGGATGAGCCCCAGCGTGGCGGCGGCGAAGACCAGCGGCAGGCGTGCGATCCGGTTCAGGCAACCCCTTGGCTTGCCGGCAAGAGCAATAG
>JAUWOI010000021.1 GCA_030612185.1 Anaerolineae bacterium | reverse complement strand
GTGGCGGTTGGGGTGGGAGTGGCGGTCGGGGTGGGGGAAGGCGTGAACGTGGGCGTGGGGGTCGGGGACGGTGTGGGTGGTGTGGCCGGCGTGCAGGCCACTATCAGTGTCAAAGAGATGCAGATTGGGATATAGAGTTTACGTAGCATAGTGATATAATAACACAAGGTGGGCAGTAGGACAATATCCAGCGCACACGCCCTTCAGGTATCTTTTCAATACCTTCCTTGGGGCAAGGGCAGCGTAGGGCGGTTTTGCTAACCGCCACTCAGTCAGTTGACGTCCTTTCTGGACTATGATACAATTAACCATGAGGAGGTCAGCAATGACGGAGGTGGCGGTACGGGCACTCCAGACAGAGATGGTCGGCATACGCGAGGAACTGCGCCGGCTGACCCTGCAGGTGGAGCGGATATCATTGCAGCGTCCCATAGCCGGCACCCAGCACCCCTATATCGTGCGCGTCGAGGATGTAAAAGGGGGTGAGCCCATCGTGCGCGGCACGTCCGTCACTGTGCGCACCATCGCTACCCTCGTCGGCCAAGGGCAGACTCCAGAACAGATCGTCGAGGATTTTGACGGCGTGATCTCTTTGGCCCAGGTACATGATGCACTGAGTTACTATTACGAACATCAGGCCGAGATCAAGCATGACATCGCTCGCCACGAGACAGCCCTGGCAGGGATAGAGCGACTGGCACACAGACCAACTTGCCAGGCAGCATAACCGCTAGCGACGGATGAGCGCCAGCCCTTCCTCAGTTCAACTGTATCTGGATACCGACGTCCAGAAAAAACTGGCTCGTCTGCTGCGCGAACGTGGATTCGACGCAATATCAGCATACGAAGTGGGCAACGCTCACCTGCCTGACCTAGAGCATCTGATCTATGCTGCCGAGCAGGAGCGGGTGCTCCTGACTTATAACATCGGTGATTTCATGCGACTGTACCAGGCATGGTGGAATGAGGGACGGCAACATGCCGGAGTTGTTGTCTCCCGCCAACTGCCCCTCGGAGAGTTACTGCGCCGCACCCTGCGGTTGCTTGAGACCGTCCCCACTGATGAAATGGTGAACAACATCCGCAACCTGGCCGAGTTTGCCAGCAGACCCACGGAGGAGCGATGATCAAAGAATTCCCCGGCCGGGGCAAGGTGGCGATCCTCAGAACCAACCCGGAGACGGTGCTAGAGGACTACGCCCGCCTGATGGAACTGGCAGGCTCCCGGGAGGCTCTGCCCCAGGACAGAGAGACCATCCTCAAGATCAACATCTCCTGGCAGACCTGGTACCCGGCCTGCTCGACCGCCCCCTGGCAACTGGAAGGGGTGATCCGGGCGCTGCAGGCCGCGGGCTACCAGAACCTGATCGCCGGCCACAACGACACCGTCGTCGTGGACGCCCACGTGGGCGAGACGAACAACAAGCACAAGTACGTCGTCGAAAAACACGGCCTGCGCAATATCCACCTCTTCGAGCCACAGTACAACTGGGTGCGCTACGAGCCTAAACAGCCTTTCCTGGTACTGGACCAGGTCTACCCTGAGGGAGTATACATCCCCGAGTTCCTCATCGGGCGGAATATTATCCAGTTGCCGACAGTCAAGACGCACGTTTTCACCACCATCACCGGCGCAATGAAGAATGCCTTCGGTGGGCTGCTGGGTAGGAAACGGCACTGGACGCACTCCGTCATTCATAAAACGCTGGTGGACCTGCTGATGATTCAGCAGGACATTCACCCTGGGCTGTTCGCCGTGATGGATGGCACCTTCGCCGGCGATGGCCCCGGCCCCCGCGCCATGCGCTGCCACGAGAAGGACATCATCCTGGCCTCCGCCGACCAGGTGGCGATTGATGCCATGTCCGCCAAGATGCAGGGCTTCGACCCGCTCTCCATTCCCTTCATCCGCATCGCCCACGAGATGGGATTGGGCATGGGTGACCCCGACCAGATCGAAATCGTGGGCGAAGACCGGGACTGGGTGATGGCCCAGGATTGGCACTTCATTCAGGAAGACACCTTCGCCAGCCGGGGGCAAAAACTGATCTACCATGGCTGGCTGCACCCACTGGAACCGCTGCTGTTGCGGACACCATTGGTGCCCTGGTCCTACTTCGCCAGTAATCTCTATCACAACGTCTACTGGTATCCATTCGTGGGGCGCAAACGGGTGGAGGCGGCGCTGGAAACAAAGTGGGGGTGTATGTTCACCGAGTACGGAGCCGAGGCCGGTCTGCGCGGCGCGGTGATGCCGGGGATGGAACCGAGGACGGTAGCCATCGCTGCCGCTGGCCTGGGCCTGCTGACCCTGGCCCTCGGCGCGGGCGCATGGTGGCTCTATCAGCAGCAAAGGAAAGGTGAGTGACGATCAACTCGACTGAACCAGGCACACTGTTCGGTGGACTGCGCGCGGCGGTCACTGCCGCGGACGAAGAGTATCGCATTGTCTTTATGAACGGCCTGGCCATCGAGCACTATGCCACCAGGGGGGGCGAGACGCTGGTCGGCACCAATCTGCTGGACTGCCACAATACCAAGTCGCAAGCCCAACTCCGTGAGATGTACGCCCGCTACCGCGCCGGCGACCTGACTCCCACCCGCTACCACAAGGACAAGGGGGATGGCCTCGGGCAAAGTATAATCCTCATCCCGCTGGTAGTCGGGGGTCAGTTTCGCGGTATTGCGGAACTGATGTGGGAAGAACGCTTGGAACTGGTTTTCGAGGAGTAGAATAGAGCAGCATCACGCAATACGCAACACGCATTACATTTACGCATCAAGGAGGTTCAACAGTGATCGTTGGAGTACCGAAGGAGATCAAGGATAACGAGTACCGCGTGGCCATGACGCCAGGGGGAGCCCGCCAGTTGGTGGAAGCCGGGCACAAAGCGTTGGTCGAGACCAACGCTGGCGAAGGCAGTGGCTTCCCCGACGCGCAATACCAGTCGGCCGGCGCCAAGATCGTGCCCACCAACGCCGACGCCTGGAGCGCGCAAATGGTGGTCAAGGTCAAGGAACCACAGCCCAGCGAATACGAGTTTATGCGGCCCGACCTGGTGCTCTTCACCTACCTGCACCTGGCGGCGGAGGAGCGATTGACCCGCGAGATGATGGCGCGGGGACCGACCGGCATCGCCTACGAGACCGTAGAACTGCCCAACGGCAATCTGCCCCTGCTGACCCCGATGAGCGAGGTGGCCGGGCGGATGGCGATCCAGGTCGGCGCACGTTACATGGAGAAAATGAACGGTGGGCGCGGCAAACTCCTGGGCGGCGTCCCGGGCGTGCGCCCGGCCGACGTGGTCATCATCGGCGCAGGTGTGGTTGGTACCAACGCAGCTCAGATGGCGTTGGGAGTGGGCGCGCATGTCTTCATGATTGACATCAACCTCGACCGGCTACGCTACCTCGACGAGGTGATGGGTGGGCGGTTGACCACCTTGAGTTCTAACCCCCTCACCATCGCCGAAGCCGTGCGACGGGCCGATCTGGTGGTGGGGGCGGTGCTGATCAAGGGGGCCAAAGCGCCCAAGCTGGTGACGTGCGAGATGATCAGCACCATGATCCCAGGCAGCGTGATCGTAGACGTGGCGGTTGATCAGGGAGGCTGCGTCGAGGCCACGCGCCCCACCACCCATTCCGACCCAATCATCATGGTGGATGGCGTCATCCTCTATTGCGTGGCCAATATGCCAGGGGCTGTGCCACGCACCAGTACTTATGCCCTGAGCAACGCCACCCTCCCCTATGCCGTCAAGCTGGCCAATATGGGGGTGGAGGCTGCCATCCGGGCCGATCTCGCCCTGGCAAAAGGAGTGAATACATACAAAGGTAAAGTCACCTATCCCGGCGTCGCCGAAGCGTTCGACCTGGTGGAGTACACGCCACTCGAAACGGTACTTTAGGCTCAAATACAATCACTGGTAGTCTATCTCTGCAGGGCTACGTGCGCTGCTCCTATGCCACCGCCTACGAGAAGATCGAGGAGGCACTGGAGCGGCTGCACCGGTTTGTGAGAAGGCATGGTTGAGTGTGGGAGTGTGGGGGTGTGGGAGCGGGCGGCAAGCGCTCGCGGGCATTTGCGGCTTGGGCAAACAGGTGCTATAATCTATGCTTGTTGAGCGCATCTGACAAAGAAACCGACCTCCAGGTGTAACCACACTACGCCAGCAAGCGGAATCCTTGGTCTCACAGGAAAGGAGGTGTAATTCGAAAAGAAATACGATGTGTAAATTTCCCCATTTTCTGTCGGCAAGACACCCTGTTTAGTTCTATCTCTATAACTATAAGGAGGAGACAACCATGTTCAAGAAAGTCACAATTTTGCTCTTGGCCCTGATCGTAACCATTCCCGTGCTCACCAGTTGTGGCGGTGGCGGGGCGGACACGATCAAGATCGGGCTTGACGTACCGATGACAGGCGACATCGCCTACGTAGGTACTCAGTCTAAACGTGCAGCCGAGATGATGGTAGCGGATATCAATGATGCCGGCGGCCTGGACGTAGGCGGCAAGAAATACACGATCGAGTTGATCGTGGAAGACAACGAGTCCAAGGCCGAATCGGCCACGGCGGCAGCGACCAAGTTGATCGCCCAGGACCTGGTGCTGGCGATCGTCGGCCCGCAGTCCAGCAAGCAGGCCGTGCCCACTGGCGAGGTGTGCAACGAGAACGAGACCCCGATGGTCAGCCCCTGGTCCACCAACCCCAACACCACGCTGGATCGGCCGTGGGTCTTCCGTGGCTGCTTCCTCGACCCCTTCCAGGGGCCGGTGGCAGCCAACTTTGCGACCGATGATCTCGGCTTTACCAAGGCAGCCGTGCTGTACGACGTGGCCTCCGACTACCCAAAGGGGTTGGCTGAATTCTTCAAGGCAGCCTGGGAGGATCTCCACGGCGCAGGCTCAGTGGTGGCCTACGAGAGTTTTACCACCGGCGACACAGACTTTAGCGCCCAGTTGACCAAGATCAAGGGCACAGACGCCGAATTCCTCTTCACACCCCAGTACTACAACGAGGTACCCCTGATCGTCAAGCAATCGCGAGAGTTGGGGCTGGACTTCCCCATCCTCGGTTCCGACTCCTGGGGCGACCCCAAGACGCTGGAACTGTGCGGCGATGCCTGCGAGGGGCTGTACTTCAGCACCCACTACGCCGCCGAGGGCGCGACGGGAGCCACAAAGGAGTTCATTGACCGGTACACAGCGGACTATGGTGAGATCCCCGGCGACGTGGCCGCCCTGACCTGGGACGCAATGGGCCTCGTGATACAGGCCATCAAGGACACCGGTGGCCTGAGTGGCGATCTGGCCAATGATCGAGCGGCCGTGAGGGACGCACTGGGCCAGATCAAGAACTTTGACGGCATCACGGGTCAGATGACCTTCACCCCGGAGGGTGATCCCATCAAGTGTGCGGTCCTCGTCCAGATCAAGGGCGGAGCCTTCACTTTCTATAAGCAGGTCTGTCCGTAAGAACGGACACCTCCCCTCGACAGCCCTTCACTTCTCCCAACTTTGATTGGAGAGGGGATAGTTTGGAGAGGGGATAGTTTGGAGAGGGGCCTTGTAGTTCAGGCCCCTCTCTTTCTAGCACCAGAAATGGTGGCTGACCACTTACCAAGGAGATACACATGGCACTAGCCACTTTCCTTCAGCACGTGCTCAACGCCTTGCAGTGGGGTAGTTTTTATGCTCTAATTGCCTTGGGCTACACGATGGTCTACGGCGTGTTACTGCTGATCAACTTTGCCCACGGCGACATTTTCATGGTCGGCGCCTACGCCGGGTTCTTCATCGCTGCCTTCCTGCTGGGTCTGGGAACTGGCATACCGGCGTGGATCATCCTGGCGGTGACCATTGTAGGCTCGATGGCCCTGACAGCAGGAGTAGGCGTGACGATCGAACGGGTAGCCTATCGGCCTCTGAGGGAGCGAGGCGCCCACCGCCTGTACCTGGTTATCACCGCCCTGATGATCGGTCTATTTCTGGAGTATCTAAACCTGGCCACGTTGGGTGCTGCCGACCGTGGGTTCCCCGAACTCATCCCGACCAAAATATACTCAGTGGGAGGCGTGAGTTTCACCAACGTCAAACTCATCGTCATCGGGCTGTCCATCGTGGTGATGGTCGGCCTGGAGTTATTCTTGCGCCGCACCAAATGGGGTATGGCGATGCGAGCCATCTCCTACGACAAGATCGCCGTGCCTCTGATGGGCGTGCCGGTAAACACCATCATCACAGTCACCTTCATCATCGGTTCCTCGTTGGCGGCGCTGGCCGGCATTATGTACGGCTCGGCCTATCACGTCATCAGTTTTGACATGGGCATTATCATTGGCTGGAAGGCCTTCATTGCCGCCGTAGTAGGTGGGATCGGGGAAGTCAGAGGCGCTATGGTGGGCGGGTTCCTCCTGGCGTTCATCGAGATTTTCGTCGTCGCCCTGGGCAGCGTCCCCGGCTTCGAGTGGCTGTCCTCCACCTATCGTGACCTCGTATCCTTCACCGTTCTGCTGGTGATCCTGACCATCAAGCCAACTGGCATCTTCGGCGTGGCTAGAAGACAGAAGGTCTAGCGGCCTGATACGATGAGACCGCACCATCTATTAGATGAACAGAGGAGAAGACGACGATTATGAGAAAATACTACCTACCTCTGGCTGTTCTATTACTCTCCGTGGTGGCCATAGGCGGTTCCTGGCTACGTATCTTTAATGACTACTGGCAACTCGTCCTGTTGTTCATGGGCATCAACGTCATTCTGACAGTCAGCCTGAACCTGATCAACGGCTACATGGGGGAGTTCTCCTGCGGGCACGCCGGCTTCATGGCCGTAGGGGCCTACGTGACCAGCGTCCTGACCGTCTGGCTGTTCGCCGATGACAAAGTGTTCGGCCCGCCCGTCCTTCCCGCCGGCTGGGCCATCCCGCTGTTCCCCGTGGCCCTGATCATCGGCGCGGTCGCCGCCGCTCTGGTGGGGTTGCTCGTCGCCATCCCTTCCTTCCGAACCCGGGGCGACTACCTGGCAATCATCACCCTGGCCGTCAACTACATTATCAAGAGCGGTATCGAAAATATGGAATTCATCGGCGGCCCCCGGGGCTTTGTGGGCATGAAGCGGGTGATGAATGGCATGGGCGACGTCTTCGACGTGCCGTGGCTCCTCATCTGGACGTTCATCGGGATGCTCGTCACGATCCTCATCATCCGCAATTTTGTATCCTCCACCCTCGGCAAGGGCGTGGAGGCCATTCGCGAGGACGAGATTGCGGCCGAATTGATGAGCGTCAACACCAAGCGTGTCAAGGTCATCACCTTCATGCTGTCGTGCGGGCTGGCCGGGCTGGCCGGCGGCCTGTTCGCCCACGGGCCTGGCGGGTACATCAACCCAGGGACGTTCACTATCCTCAAGTCCACCGAGGTTATGGTCATGGTCTACCTGGGTGGGATGGGTTCTATCAGTGGCTCCATCATCAGCGCCGTCGGCTTTACCTTGTTGCTAGAAGTCCTGCGGCCTCTGGGGGTGTTCAAGTGGGTGCTCATCCCTCTGCTGCTCGTGGTGATGATGCTGCGCCGTCCCTCCGGCATTATGGGCAGCAAGGAACTAGGCGATGTCTTCCCCAAGTTGCGCAAGATTTTCGGTTCCGAGGAGGAAAGTTATGTCCTTGCTTCAGATTAAGGATCTGACCCACTTTTTCGGTGGGCTGCGGGCCGTCTATGATTTCAACCTCAACATGGAAGAAGGTGAGTTGGTCGGCCTGATCGGCCCCAACGGAGCCGGCAAGACGACGATCTTTAACCTGGTCACCGGGGCATACAAACCGACCGAGGGCGAGGTACGGCTCAATGGCGACAACATGGTTGGCCTGCAACCCCATCAGATCACGACCAAAGGGGTCGCGCGTACTTTCCAGACCATCCGGTTGTGGAACGAACTGACGGTACTGGACAACATCCGCATCGCCCATGCCTCTCGTGTCCGATACGGCCTGCTGGATTCAATCCTGCACAGCCAGCGGTATTGGGAAGAAGAGAGCGATATCAAAGGGCAAGCCATGGAACTGCTGGCGGTGTTCGGCCTGGAGGGGCACGCACAAGAACTGGCCAAGAACCTGCCGTATGGCGCACAGCGACGGGTGGAGATCGCCCGGGCGCTGGCCACTGAGCCGAGAGTGCTTCTGCTCGACGAGCCGGCGGCCGGAATGAACCCCGGCGAGATCGGGGAACTGATGGCTCTCATCCAGCAGATCCGCCAGGACTTTGGCCTGACCATCTGGATCATTGAGCACCAGATGCGGGTCATCATGAACATCTGCGAGCGGATCAAGGTGATTGACTTCGGGGAGACCATCGCCGAGGGCACGCCGGTGGAGATCCAAAACAACCCCAAGGTGATCGAGGCTTATCTGGGCGAGGAGGTGTTCTGATGCTGGCAGAACACGGATTCCAGGACATCAACGGATTAAACACCTGGGCAAGGAGGCGTTTTAATGCTGCTTGAGGTGAAGGATCTGCGAGTGAATTACGGCAACATCAAGGCGCTGCACGGCATCTCCTTCCACGTGGACGAAGGGGAGATTGTGACCCTCATCGGGGCCAACGGCGCCGGCAAGTCCACCACGCTGATGACCATCTCCCGCCAGATCCCCTACGTGGCGGAACTAGGAGGGCAGGTCGTGGACGGGAGTATCACGTACCAGGGGGAAAACCTCCTTCAGTACCAGCCCCACCAGGTGGTGAGCAAGTTCGGCATCGCTCAGGTGCCGGAAGGACGCCGTATCTTCGGCAACCTGACGGTGCTGGAAAATCTCCGACTGGCGACCTACGCCCGCAAGGACAAGGCCCAGATCCAAAAAGACCTTAAGCGGGTGTTCGAGATCTTTCCCCGGCTGGAGGAACGTAAGCAGCAACGTGGTGAGACCTTGAGCGGAGGTGAGCAGCAGATGCTGGCCGTGGGCCGGGCGCTGATGACCCGGGGCCGGCTGATGCTCCTGGATGAGCCCTCGATGGGCCTGGCCCCCGTCCTGGTGCGGGACATTTTCAACACCATCAAGGAGATCAATGCCCAGGGCACGACTATCCTGCTGGTGGAGCAGAACGCGAATATGGCCCTCAAGTTGGCCAGCCGTGGCTACGTGCTGGAGACGGGGGACATTGTCCTGGAAGGAACGTCGGCGGAACTGGCCGCTAATCCGGAGGTGAAGAAGGCTTACCTGGGCGGGTGAGTTGCAAGTTTGCAAGTGGGCAGGTGCGCAAGTGGGCAGGATGCAAAAGATGGCCCCCTCGTTTCGGATGCAGGGGGCTTTTGCATAGGATGTCCTTTGCTTCTTGATCCGTTAATCCTGCCAATCCGTGTTCTTCGGGAGAGTTACCGTGGAACTAAACGATGTTCTAACCTGGGCGGAGATTGACCTGGACGCCGTCGCCTTCAACGCCGCCGGGTTGAAAGCCCGCACCGGAGGCAGAGCGGAACTGATGGTCGCCGTCAAAGCCAATGCTTACGGCCACGGGGCGGTGCCGGTGGCGCGGGCGGCGCTGGAGGGAGGGGCCACGCGTCTGGCCGTCCACCGTACAGCAGAGGGCATGCAACTGCGCCAGGCAGGCATCACCGCCCCCATCCTTATCATGGGCTACACCCTGCCCGCCGAGTCGGAGCGGGTCGTGCGCTGGGGCCTGACTCCGACGGTCAACAGCCGGCCCCAGGCGGAGGCGCTGTCGGCGGCGACTGTGGCCGTAGGCAAACCGCTGCCCGTCCACGTCAAAGTGGACACCGGCATGGGCCGCTACGGTCTCCTGCCCGACGAGGTGCTGGATTTTGTGCGCTTCCTGAGCAGTCTGCCGAGCCTGGCACTGGAGGGGTTATACACCCACCACGCCGTGGCCGACCTGGCCGACAAGGCCTTCACCCGTCACCAGTTCAGCATCTACATGGATGTGGTGAAGCAACTGGAGGCGGCGGGCTTCGCCTTTCCCCTCAAACACGTGTCCAACAGCGCCACCACGCTTGACCTGCCGGAGATAGCGTTGGATATGGTGCGCTGTGGTATTGCCCTGTATGGACTCCATCCTTCGGACGAGGTAGAACCGATCATTCCACTGCGCCCGGCCCTGGCGCTCAAGAGCCGCGTGGTCCGCGTGCGCACGCTGCCCGCTGGGGCTAGCATCAGTTACGGCCGGACGTACATCACCGACAAGCCCACGCGCGTGGCCCTCGTCCCCGTCGGTTACGGCGATGGCTACCACCGTTTCCTCTCTAACCGGGGCGCGGTGCTGATTCGTGGACAGCGGGCCCCCATTGTCGGGCGTGTGTGTATGGACCAGTTCGGCGTGGACGTCAGTCATATCCCCGCTGTCCAGTTGCACGACGAGGTGGTGCTGATCGGGCAGCAGGGGGAGGAGCATATCCAGGCTGAGGAGGTCGCTCGCTGGGCCGAGACGATCAACTATGAGGTGACCACCGGTCTGTTGCCACGGGTCGTGCGGGTCTACCTGAGGGGAGGGAAAGAAGTGGAGCGGATAAACCTGTAGGGAGGAATCGGTTTTCCAGTCGCGCACTGCCTGGAATGCCCGACACTCCGACAATGCCGCCTTGACGCACACGATAAGATGAGTATAATGTGGGCAGTCTGCAGTGCAGAATGTGGCATCGGTCTGGCCTCCCGCCCCATTTCGCATCAGTCGCTAGAGAGAAAGGAGGTGGAACACCGAGAATTCGTAACTGTATCCCGCTGATTGTACATAGTCCAGAATAGAATAAAGGAGAAGAACCATGAATCGCAAGCTATCTACACTGCTGGTCATCTTGTTGACCTCAAGCATCGTGCTCACTGCCTGCGGGCAGGCCGAGTGCCCTGAATGTGCTCCGTGCCCCGAGGCGGGTGAGTGTCCTCCATGTCCCGAGGCAGCCGAATGCCCTACATGCCCCGAATGCCCTACATGCCCCGAGGTGGCTGTGGCTGGCGGGGAACGTTTGCAGATCGTTAAGGATCGAGGCAGTGTCGCCTGCGGCAGCCGCACCGATCTGCTTGGCTTTGGCTACCTGGACCAGGCGGGCAACAACATCGGCTTTGACATTGACTTTTGCCGAGCCGTGGCTGTCGCCATCTTCAATGACCCCAACGCCGTCGAGTTCGTGTCGTTGACGGCAGCCGAGCGTGGCCCGGCCCTGCAGACCGCCGAGGTGGACCTGCTGGCCCGCAACTGCACCTGGACCTCCAGCCGTGACGCGCAGTGGGGCAACTTTACGGTCGTCACGTTCTACGACGGGCAGGGGATGATAGTCCGCAAGGATCTCGGCGCCACCACTTTGGAGGACCTGGATGGTGCAACCGTCTGCGTGACTACCGGCACCACCACCGAGCTGAACCTGGCCGACAACTTCCGAGGGCGCGGCCTGGAGTTCACCGCGGTCACCTTTGAGGATACCGCCTCCGTGTACAACGCCTACGACGAGGGCCGCTGCGACGCCGCCACCAGCGATAAGTCGCAATTGGCGGCTATCCGGATGGGCCTGACCAACCCTGATGACCACATGATCATGGACGTCACTATGTCCAAGGAACCTCTGACACCCGCCGTCCCGCAAGGTGACGACCAGTGGTTCGACCTGGTCAAGAGCGTGGCGTACGTCCTGATCAACGCTGAAGAGTTGGGCATCACCTCGGCGAACGTGGACGAGATGATGGGCAGCGACAATCCCTCCGTCATGCGGTTGCTGGGCGTGGAGGGCGAGTTTGGTCAGGCTGAGTTGGGCCTGGAAGCCAACTTTGCCGCCAACATAATCCGCGAGGTAGGCAACTATGGCGAGATCTACGATCGGTACATGGGCCCCGAAGGCGATGCCTTCTATCTCCCCCGTGGCCCCAACAAGCTCTGGAGCGACGGTGGCTTGATCTACGCGCCGCCTGTCCGCTAATCGAGTCTTGGCAGATTCAAAATCACTCTGAGGGGATTGCCAAATCCCCGCTCTTGGTTTGGATCTGGCGATCCTGGCCAAGCGAAATTGGGTCTACCGAATCTGAGAGCATAGGGGCCAGGTTCCCCTAGGGAATCTGGCCCCTCGTTAAGAAGGGAATGAGTATGAGTGAAGACTCTCACATTCAAGTCGTCACCAGGAGCAGTATTCCTCTCTGGCGCGACGAGCGAGTGATCCAGGGAATCGCCCAGGTCATCTCTGCGGTTCTCGTGATTGGCTTTTTGATCTTTTTTATCAGCAACGTGCTTCAGGCTGCCAACAGCAGAGGACTGAGCCTGGGATACGACTTTGTAAAAGACTCGGCCGGGTTTCCCCTGGCAGAATCGGTGATCCCATACGATGAATCCCAATCCTTTGGTTACGCCTTCCTGGCCGGCATCCTGAACACGATCAAAGCGGCGGTGGTGGGCATCGTCCTGGCGACGGCGCTGGGGACGACAGCGGCCCTGGCCCGGCTTTCCCCCAACTGGCTGATCAGCAAGATCGCCAGCGCCTATATCGAGATCGTCCGTAACATCCCTCTGCTGGTACAGCTCTTTATCTGGTACTTTGCCGTCTTTCAAAACCTGCCCATCGTCAAGGAGAGTATACAGTGGCCCGGCCCCATCTACCTCAGCCAACGCGGCGTCTATATGCCGGCCCCGGTACCAACCCAAACCTTTAGCGGCTGGATCGCCTTTGTGGTGGGGGGAATCGTCCTGTCCATCATCCTGTGCGTCGTGCTGAGTCGCTATCAGCTAAAGACGGGACGCGCGACCTATCCGGTGGCGACTGCGCTTGCAGTGCTGCTGGTCATACCCGCCATGGGCTGGTTCCTGGTCGGCGCAAGCCCATTGGTGACGGATATACCCGAGATGGGCAAGTTCAACTTTGAGGGGGGCATGCATCTCACGATCGAGTACGCCGCTTTGCTGGTCGGATTGGTGATCTATACCGGGGCCTTTATCGCCGAAGTGGTGCGCGCCGGCATCCTGGCGGTTGATCGGGGTCAGTTCGAGGCGGCGCGGGCGGTCGGCCTCAACGGTATGCAGGTCTTGCGTTTAGTGGTCTTTCCCCAGGCGATGAGGGTCATCACGCCGCCGTTGATCAGCCAATATCTAAACCTGACCAAGAACTCGAGCCTGGCTATAGCGGTCGGCTATCCCGACATGTTTTTCGTGGGACGCACGATTATCAACCAGGCCGGGCGCGCGGTTCCTGTCTTCTCAATGGTGATGGCCGTTTATCTCTTTTTCAGCCTGACGACATCTGTTCTGATGAATATCTATAACCGTCGGATTCAATTGGTGGAGCGATGAACACGAGCACAAACTCTACAACCATCGTGCGACCGCCAGCCCCGCCGGGACCTGTCCGTTGGCTCAAAAAGAACCTGTTCAGCACGTGGCACAACGCTTTGCTCACCATTCTGGCAATAGTGTTCCTCTACTTTGTGCTAAAGGGAGCGCTGAGTTGGGTGTTGTTCACGGCCAACTGGGCGCCGGTGATAAACAGCCCGAAATTGTTTGCGGTGGGCCAATACCCGCCGGCGCAACTGTGGCGGGTGGTGACCATCCTGTTCATGGTTTCCTTTCTCTTCGGTCTCAGTTGGCGCGTTTGGGGCGGCACGGTACGCACCTTTGCCCTGACTCTGGCCGTGGCATTTGGTATTCTGGCCTTGCTGCCTATCAGCATGAATCTGAAATTACGGCTCGGATTCCTGGCCAATCCAACCCTGACCTTCATCGGCTATCAGGTGGGACGTACCCCCATCGGCAAATCCCGCTGGGTGGCGCTGGGATGGATTCTCTCGTTCGTCCTGACCATTCTTTTGCTGTCCGGGATCGAAGGGACAAACTGGCTGCCCAAGGTCGAGACCGGGCTATGGGGTGGACTACTCCTGACCTTCCTGCTGGCCCTGGTTGGGATCGTGACCTCGTTTCCCATCGGCGTCTTGCTGGCGCTGGGGCGACGGAGCAAACTACCGGTGCTCAAGGCCTTTTGCATCCTGTTCATCGAGATTGTCCGGGGAGTGCCCCTGGTGACGATCCTGTTTATGGCCTCCATCATCCTGCCCCTGTTTTTGCCCGAGGGGATGCGCATTGACCGCGTGCTGCGGGCGATGATAGGAATGACTCTCTTCGCCGCTGCTTACATGGCCGAGAACATACGCGGCGGCCTGCAGGCTATCCCCTTGGGGCAAGTCGAGGCGGCCAAGGCAGTGGGGTTAAACAACATTCAGACTATGGGGCTGATCGTGCTGCCGCAGGCGTTGAGGTTAGTCATTCCCGCCATCGTGGGTCAATTCATCGCCCTCTTCATGGATACCACCCTGGCCGTGATGGTCGGGCTCTTGGAACTGCTCGCCATCGGCCGGGCCGTCTTGGAAATCAACGTAGAGTGGAAACTCTTGAACATGGAAGTATATCTGTTCATCGCGGTTATTTTCTGGGTCTTTAACTATGCCATGTCTTACGCCAGCCGGCGACTCGAGGTCGCCCTGGGCGTGGGAGAACGTTAGAGGAGAGTAAGATGGCCGAAACAGACACGACACATTCGCCTAACGACGACATAATAGTCTGTCGTGACGTGCACAAATGGTTCGACGACTTTCACGTGCTACGGGGCGTCTCGCTGACCGTCAAGCGGCAGGAGGTGATCGTCATTTGCGGCCCCTCGGGGTCGGGCAAATCCACCTTTATCCGCACCATCAACCGCCTCGAAGAACACCAGCGGGGAGATATTATCGTGGACCACATCGAGTTGAGCCACGACATTCGCAACATCGAGGCCGTCCGGCGCGAAGTGGGCATGGTGTTCCAGCAATTCAACCTCTTTCCGCACCTGACAGTGTTGCAGAACGTCACTCTGGCGCCCATCTGGGCGCGCAAGTGGTCTGAAGACAAGGCGGAGGAGGTCGCCATGCAATTGCTGGAGCGGGTCGGGATTCCCGAGCAGGCCCATAAGTATCCCGCTCAGCTATCGGGTGGGCAACAGCAGCGGGTGGCCATCGCCCGTGCCCTGGCCATGCAACCCAAGATCATGCTTTTTGACGAACCAACCTCCGCCCTTGACCCGGAGATGATCAAAGAGGTGCTGGACGTGATGCGCGAGTTGGCCCATTCAGGCATGACGATGATCGTCGTCACCCACGAGATGGGCTTCGCCAAAGAGGTGGCGAATCGCATCATATTCTTCTCAGACGGCAACATCGTCGAGCAGAACACGACGGATGAGTTTTTCAGGGATCCGAAAGAGGAACGCACCAAGCAGTTCCTGAGCCAGATTCTGACCCACTAGCGTTGCCTAACATCATGGAATACGAACCCGTCATCGGCCTGGAAGTCCACGCGCAAATCCACACCCGCTCCAAGATGTTCTGCTCCTGCCCAGTGGTGGAAGATACCGGCGATCTGCCCCCTAATACCTGCGCCTGCCCGGTCTGCACTGCTATGCCTGGGGTGCTGCCGGTCATAAACCGGCGCGCGGTCGAGATCGCCATCATGACCGGGCTGGCGCTCCACTGCGAGGCTCCCCCGTTCACCCGTTTCGCCCGCAAGTCCTATTTCTACCCCGATCTGCCCAAGGGTTACCAAATCTCCCAGTACACCCCGGTATTCCCACCTCTAACGGTGAACGGCTATCTGGAGATCGAGACTGATGCGGGTGTCAAGCGCGTAGGCGTCAACCGTGCTCACCTGGAGGAGGATACCGGTAAATTGTACCACGTGGGCGGCGCCAGCCTGGTGGATTTCAACCGCGCTGGCGTGCCGCTGTTGGAGATTGTCAGCGAGCCCGATATGCGCTCGGCTGAGGAGGTGTTGGCCTACGCGACTAAACTGCGCTCCATTCTCGTCTACCTGGGCGTCAATTCAGGGAATATGGAAAAGGGCGTAATGCGCTTCGAGGCTAACGTCAGCGTGCGCCCCGTGGGCTCAGACGTGCTGAACCCGCGCCACGAGATCAAGAACCTCAACTCCTTCCGCGCCCTGGCCCGTTCCATCGAGTACGAGGTCCGACATCAGATCGAGGTCTACGAATCCGGCGGCACAATCACCCAGCAGACGATGGGTTGGGATGAGACGCGAGAGGTCACCGTGCCCCAGCGGGGCAAGGAGTACGCCGACGATTACCGCTACTTCCCCGAGCCTGATCTCCCGATCCTGGAGATCAGCCGCGAGTGGGTGGAGGAGTTGCGGGCCCACCTGCCGGAACTGCCCGAGGCCAAGCGCGCCCGTTTCATCGCCGACTATGGGCTGAGTGACTACGACGCCAGGGTGTTGGTCGCCGACAAAGCCGTGGCCGATTACTACGAGGCTGCCGTCACCGCTGCAATCAGCACGATCAGCCCCAAGACAGTCGCCAACTGGATCACCGGCGAGTTGTTCCGGCTGATGAGGGAAGCCGAACAAGAGATCGGTGCGGTGCCGGTCTCACCCCAGGCTCTGGTGGAACTGATCGGGCTGGTCGGGGATGGCACCATCAACCTCAACATGGGCAAGGAGGTGCTGGAGGAGATGTTCGCCAGTGGCCACAGTGCTCAGCAGATCGTGGAGGGGCGCGGGCTGGCGCAGATCTCCGACGCGGCGGCGCTGGAGAGTATCGTCACGCAGGTGTTGGAAGAAAACCCTAAGCAGGTGGGCCGGTATCTGGACGGCAAGGTGCAGTTGCTCGGCTGGTTGATGGGCCAGGTGATGAAGGCCACCCGGGGCAAAGCGAACCCCCAGGTGGTGCGGGAGTTACTACAGGCCCAACTGGATGGGCGACGTGGTTAGTCATTGAGAAACCTGGGGCTAGCCCTGAAGATTGTCACACCCAAAACGTGCCGTGTGTCACTGGCACGCCCGGGGCAAGTGGCTATACTGTAGTCAGGTACAGAATAATCGAGGAGGTGTGCAGGGCCAAACTATGATATGGTAGTAGCCGGAAGGTCGCCTGGTGATTACTTGGTGGATGAGTGAGGGCGATAATCCCAGCGCAGGCCGAAGTTCTCAGCCGAAGCCTGTGCCCATCTATGAAATTGCTTACATAACTTGAACGGAGGTACAAATATGTCGGAAGAACTAAACCCCTTTGCCATCGCACAGAAGCAGTTGGACCAGGCCGCCGAGATCATGGGCCTGGATCCAGCGACGCATGAACTGCTGCGCTGGCCGATGCGCGAACTGCAAGTTACGCTCCCGGTGCGGATGGACGATGGCACGACCAAGGTTTTCCACGGCTTCCGTATCCAATACAACGGCGCCCGGGGGCCGACGAAGGGAGGCATTCGCTACCACCCCAGCGAAACCATTGACACGGTCCGCGCTCTCGCTGCCTGGATGACCTGGAAGTGTGCCGTGGCCGACATCCCGCTGGGCGGCGGGAAGGGTGGCATTATCTGCAACCCCAAGGAGATGTCAGAGCGGGAACTGGAGCGACTGAGCCGCGCCTACATCCGCCAGGTCGGCTGCATCCTGGGCGCAGACGTGGACATCCCCGCGCCGGACGTCGCCACCAGCCCTAGGATCATGTCCTGGATGCTGGACGAGTACGAGACACTCGTAGGGCACCACGTTCCCGGCGCGATTACCGGAAAGCCGTTGCCCTTGGGCGGGTCAGCGGGCAGAGGCGCTGCCACGGGCGTCGGAGTCATCGTGACCGTCCGCGAGGCACTCAAGTGCCTGGGCATTGACTCCACAACGGCGACCGCCTCGATCCAGGGTTTCGGCAACGTAGCGCAATCCGCTGCCATCAACTACGTTGATATGCTAGGCGGCCAGGTTATGTGCGTTTCCTGCTGGGATCACAAGGATCGTACCTCTTATACCTACATGAAGGAGGGAGGGATAGACCCTCACTTCCTCCAGACCATCGCCGACCCCTATGGAACGATAGACAGAGACGCCGCAGTCGAAGCTGGATACGAGGTGCAGGAGGGTAATGCATGGCTTTGCCAAGATGTGGATGTCCTCATCCCGGCCGCCATAGAGAACGTCATCACTGGGGGGACAGTCGAGCAAATTTGCCCCCAGGTCAAGATCCTGGCGGAGGCGGCAAATGGCCCTACCACCCCCAAGGCAGATGAAGTCCTTCACAAATGCGGCATATACGTAATCCCCGACTTCTTGTGCAACGCTGGCGGGGTCACCGTCTCCTACTTCGAGCAGGTACAGAACGCTTATGGCTACTACTGGGACGAGGAGACCGTCCACGAGCGGCTGGACAAGAAGATGACTGCCGCCTTCCACGCCGTGCACGAGACAGCACAGAAGCACGGGATCCATAATCGTATGGGCGCCTACATCGTGGCCGTGAGCCGCGTGGCCGAGGCCTGCAAACTGCGAGGCTGGGTGTAAACCTGCCCGAGCAATAAGTGTCTCTCTCCGACCGCCGCTCTTGTAGCGGCGGTCTTTTTTGTGGCAACCGTGGCGAAGGTTTGAAAACCCTTAACCTTCGCCAGGGTGACTGAATGTGAATTATCGGGAGACGAACGGCGGGCTTGCATCCGTATTGCTTTGTGGTATAACTTTGGCTCTTTGGGATTTCGCGTGGTGAGACCCTAAGGGTTTTGCCCAAGATCGTGTAAACACCATTTTTCGCTAGCGTAACAGCTCTTTTTGCCAGATTTTGCACGAAAACCCTTAGGGTCTGGTGACTGACCCTGCGAAAT
>JAUWOI010000158.1 GCA_030612185.1 Anaerolineae bacterium | reverse complement strand
GAAGGACTAACTTCAGAGGGATTGACCATAGAAGAACAGCGGCAGGCAGTAAAAACAGCACGCTCAATGATAGCAAGAGATGGTCGCCTGAATACAGGTGCATTGATTCCCGTGGATGAGGAACACCTTTTGGCAACCGACCTGCGAGAAACGGCAAACGTGCGTGGCGAGTATTACTGGTTTGTTAAACCGATGGAATGAAATGAGAAGCTACGTCCAATGAGAAACTACTGAACGTATGGGCTGACTGGACGACGGCGTACCGGTAGCGGAGTTGCTGGAACAGGAGATCGTCATCACGCAGGAGGTGCGGGAGATGGCGTTGGCCTGGCGGGAGCGGGGCGTGCTGCTTTTCGGCCTTTCGGACAAGCCCGACGAGGCCTCCATCCCGACGGACGACCTGACGGTCCAGGGCTATCGGGCCATCCATCGAGTGGAGACCCACGCCGTAGGAAATGAACCAATGAGCCAATGAACAATGACCGGCGCCGGCAGGTTGCAGGTTAGCAAGTTCGCTACTATAATTAATTTGACAATGGCACATTTCCCAATAGCTCTTTGCGCATTGGCACCGGTACTTTGACAGATCAGACATAAACGGCTACGCTAGTGGTTACCAATCCCAATGAGAGGTGCTCACTATGCGTAACCGCCTGTGCATCATTATACTGCTGGTTGTATGGATAGGCCAATCGTCTGCCGGTGTTTCCGACGGGACGCTGAGTCCGAGTATGTCCTGGTGGGTGGTATGGCGGTCGACAGAGAACCTGGCTGAATTGGTAGTGTATCAAGTCAGCCGATTGATGCCTTGGCCGCCACCTCGTACTCGCTCTCGTCGTAGGTCCCAGCGATCTGGGGGACCGCGTTCTCGTCGTTTGGACTCGCCATCGGGCAATGGAGACGAGAAGGAAAATGAGGAACCGAGGTCGACAAAACAGCCACAGAGGAGAGAGGATTTCGGGGGTATCTCGTTGTCCGATCCTCAACGATGGGGGCTGTCGCCTGATCTCAGTCGGGAGTTGCCCGATCGTTTGCGCGGCTTTTGGCAGCGCTACTACGAGAGTTTCAAGACCAAGACTCGCAACACGGGAGAGTATGCCTACCATTACCTGAGTTGCTTGTTGCGTATGGAGACCAAGCGCAACTATACCAATATTGGACGTGCGGCAGATGTAGCGGGAGAGAACATCCAACACTTTATGTCGAACTCTCCATGGCCGGCGCGGGCGGTGATGGAGCAGGTGCAGCAAGAAATCAAGGCCACGCCTGACCTGGAACAGGGCAGCGTACTGCTGTTGGATGAGTGTGCCGAGGAAAAGGCAGGAGATAAATCCGCTGGCGCCGGGCGGCAACACAACGGTCGGTTGGGCAAAGTGGATATGAGTCGAGTTAGCACCCTCCTGGCCTACGCGAACTTGACCGATCCCAACCGACCGATATGGACTTGGGTAGATGGGGAGTTGTACCTGCAAAAGCACTGGTTTACTCCAGAGATGGCCGAGTTGCGCCAGCAAGTGGGCATCCCGCCAGAGCAAAAGTTTGAGACCAAGATCGAACAGGGCTGGAAGATGATTCAACGAGCCCAAGCCAATGGATTCCCTTTCGAAGCCGTGGCCTGCGACGATTTGTACGGGAGGAGCACCTGGTTGCGAGACAACCTGGATGGGATTGGTATCATCTATATGGCCGATGTTCCATGCACTACCTGCGTCTACTTGAAGAAACCGGTGCTGGGAATACCTGCACCCAAGGCTGGACAGCGAGGGAGAAAACCCACCCGCTTGCGGGTGATCAACGGCGTCAAGTCGTTCAAAGTTCATCAGGTTGCTCGGCGCGCCGATACTACCTGGCAACACATCCGAGTGCGTCCCATCGAACGCGGCGAGTTGAACGACCCCTTCGCCGTGCGGCGAATCTGGACGCTGCGTGAGGGAAAGACAAAGCCAGTCGAGGAATGGCTCGTGGTGCGGCGTGAAACGACTAATCGTTACAACTACTCGTTGAGCAACGCCCCGGCTGACGCATCCTTGGAGTACCTGGCGTGGCTCAAGTGTCAACGCTACTTTGTCGAGCGCGCCAATCAAGACGCCAAGTCGGAAGCGGGATGGGATGAGTTGGAGGCTCGAAAGTATCGTGGTTGGGAACATCATCTGGCTTTAACCATCCTGGCTGTTTGGTTCGTAGCCCAAACAAAGTGGGAATGGGCACAACGATATGCCCGTGATCCCGCTTTGGCCCGACAATTCACGGTGGACGTGCTGCCAACTCTCTCTATGGCCAACATCCGGCTCCTGCTGTGTGCCGCTATGCCCTTACCACAGCCTACGCCCGAAGAGGCAGTCGAGCTGGTTGTCGAGCATTTTGTCAACCGTACTCGTTCACGCGCGAGTCGTCTGAGACACCAGAGAGCGACATTCAAACCCAATGCAAACGCACCGCCGTAATGTGCCATTGTCAAATTAACCATACATTCACTTTGTTGATGCTGGCAGACCTCACAATGAGGTATATGAGGAAGTCAGGAAATACGTTTCAACTCAACTGAACATTTGTTTTCCCCATGACTTACCATAGTTACCACGAGGAAACGCTGGCGGATGTGGTCGCCTGCCACGCCAACCCACCACTGGAGTTACCGGCCGACGTCCAGGCGGTGAGCCAGGCGATTGATCGGGCAATTGGGTAATAGGGCTAGCGAGTGATGCTGCGCAACGAAATCGTAACGCAAGTGAAACTCTGAGCACACCGATTCTGACTTATACTAGGAACGACAGAGTGGGCTACTTGTAGCGTCACCAACACACGAAAGAGGATAGTTTGTAATTGGCATCAGAGCAGCATCCTGTGCCAAATCGTTTTGTCATGCAAGTCCCAATCACACACCGGAGATAACAAGAGCAGAATGGTGAATTCGCTCGCCGGCAAAACGCTCGGCAAATACCAGATAGTGGAACTCCTCGGGCGCGGGGCAATGGCTGAGGTCTACAAGGCCTATCACCCAGCGTTAGATCGGCACGTTGCAATCAAGATACTGCACTCTTTCCTCGTTGAAGACAAGGACTTTCTGGACCGGTTTCGACATGAAGCCAAGGCAGCAGCACATCTCCGCCACCCCAACATTGTGCAGGTGCACGACTTTGACGTAACTGACGGCGTGTACTATTACATCGTCATGGAATATATTGATGGCTATACCCTGCAAGCGAAATTGCAGGAACTGGCAGCCAACGAAAAGATCATGCCACTAGAAGAAACGATCCGCATCGCTGGAGACGTGGCGTCTGCGCTCTCTTATGCCCATGGCCGTGACATGGTTCACCGGGACGTCAAGCCGTCTAATGTCATGATAGATCAAGAGAACCACGTGATTCTGACAGATTTTGGCATAGCCAAGATACTGGGTGGCCCTCAGTACACCACCGTCGGAGCGATAGTCGGCACACCCAACTATATATCACCCGAACAAGGATTGGGGAAACCACAAGACGCACGTAGCGACTTCTATTCATTGGGGGCCATGTTCTTCCAGATGGTGACTAACCATCTTCCATACACTGCGGACTCAGCAGTGGCAGTTCTTCTCAAACACGTGAACGATCCGATTCCCATAGCCAGCCAACTCAACCCGGCCCTGCCGCCAGATATTGATAGAATCATCTTCAAAGCGATGGCCAAGAACCCGGATGATCGTTACCAAAAGGCTGATGAGTTTATCGAACACCTGAACCAGGTTGAGGCCGGCATATCTATCCCGGACGCTGCTCTGTCTACGCTTCCCGCTGCTGCAAATATGGACGTGGCAGAACAGGCAGCCACCACCGTGTTTTCTGTCTCCCCGTCACAGTCTCCGTCACCAGTTGCTGCCCTGTCCGGCGACATCGGGCTGGCACCCTATACCCTGTCCTTCAACCACATCGCCACCGATCCCGTCGATCTGCCGACTGTATGCGATGCCGACTGGGGCCGGGCGGTGGATCAATTCACCAAAGGCTACATCACCGGCTGGCTGCGCGAAGGCGTGAACCACTTACGCGCTGCCCACAAGCATGGTTTGGCCGATGAACTGGAGTGGATCGCCACTCGAGCGGAGACTATCATCCGGCGGATGCAGAGTGGTGACGACATCGCCCGCAACGCTGGCCTGGAGGAGTTCCTGGAGTCGCTGGGGGCGACCCCGCCAGTCATGGACATCACTCCAAAAAGGCTCGACCTGCCAAGCGTGGGGGTGGGGGAAACCGGGCAAGCCGTAGTCTTGACCATCACCAACACAGGGCGGGGGTACCTGTTTGGCAGCGTCGTGTGCCGGGTGCCGTGGCTCAAAACCACGCCCGGGTGGTTTGGCTGCGCGGCGGGAGAGCACTCTGCGGTAACAGTGAAACCGGACCTGAGCGGCCTGCCGGCCGGCCGGATTCAGTCCCCAGATAGCCTTCAGATCCGCAGCATAAGCGGTGACCAGAACCTGGCGGTTCGGGTAGACGTCCTGCCGTCCGTGTTGCAGATAGACGTTTCCACGCTCGATTTTGGCGCGGTGGGCCAGGGAGAGACCACCCAAGCGAAACTCACCCTCCGCAACAGCGGCCGGGGGTACCTGATCGGAAGAGTCTGCTGCCGGGTGCCATGGCTGACGGCATCGCCGGAGCGATTCAAGGTGCCGGCCGGGGACAGCGTCCAGGTAGCGGTGACTGTTGATTCGCAGGCGCTCCCGCCAGGCGACGCGACCCATGCCTGGGCGCTGGTCGTAGAAAGCAATGGCGGGCACGCCGTTCTGGGTGTTCATGTACGAGTACTGTCCCCTCGCTTGAAGGTAAGGCCGGCGCAGATAGACCTGGGTACCATAGACCTCGTCCAACCTGGGGCGGCCAAGAGCACCGAACTGACGGTGCGCAACATCGGGCCCGGGGTACTGACTGGCGCTGTGATGGCTGGGGCCGACTGGCTGACCATCGAGCCAGCCGCCTTCCGCTGTCGGGCCGGAGAAGCGCAACAGGTGCGCTTGTCAACGGCTGAACTGATGACAGGCGACCACCGCCAGGTCATTCACGTGGTCTCCAACGCAGGAATGGCAGAGGTGCCGGTACTATTGCAAGTGCACTTCTCTCTGGAACCAGAGATGGTGCGCATCCCGGCTGGCGATTTTCTGAGGGGCAGCAAGAAGCGAGACAAAAGGGCCTCAGCATCCGAGAAGCCTCAGTCCCGGATCTACCTGTCAGAGTACTGGATCGGCAAGTACCCGGTCACCAATGCCCAATACGCTATCTTTGTGGAGGCCAGCGGACGTCGGCTCCCAGAGCACTGGGAAGGGGGCCGCCCTCCGGAGGGGAAAGAGGGTCACCCGGTGGTGAACGTGAGCTGGTGGGACGCGCTGGCCTACTGCCGCTGGCTGGCGGAGGTGACGGGCAAGCCGTACCGGCTGCCTTCGGAGGCCCAATGGGAGAAAGCAGCCCGGGGCACCGACGGGCGGATGTATCCCTGGGGAAACAGAGGGGACAGCCAGAAGTGCAACACAAAGGAAATGGGCAAAAGAGGCACAACGCCGGTAGGTGCTTACAGTCCGGCTGGGGACAGCCCTTATGGCTGCGCAGACGTGGCAGGGAATGTGCTGGAATGGGTGACCGATTGGTACCGGGAGGACTATTACGCCTGTTCGTCCACTTCCCAGAATCCCTATGGCCCGGCTTCGGGGGCGGTTAAGGTGCTGCGAGGCGGCTCGTGGTCCACCAACCGCTGGAGCGCCCGCTGCGCCAGCCGTCACAACGGCAACAGGACAGCCACCAGCCCCGAAGCAAGTTTTCGCTGCACTCTGTTTGCAGCGCCGGCATCGCCTCAGGAACTCTAACCGACACGAGAGGTCTTCAAATATGAGAATAGACCGACATCATACCTACCTTGTCCGGGCGACCGTAGACAGCAGCCCGCGCTGGGGGGTGGTCGAGGACGGACGGGTGTACGAGTTGGCCGACACGCCCTTCGATGGCTGGGAATGCGGAGCTGAAATGGGGCTGCTGGACGACCTTCAATTGCTGGCCCCGATAGTGCCCACCAAGATCATCGGCGTCGGCCGCAACTATCCTGCTCACGCCGCCGAGCACGGCAGGGAGGTGCCCCCCGAGCCGCTCCTGTTCTTCAAACCACCCAGCAGCATGATCGGGCCAGGCACTCCCATCATCCTGCCTCCGCAGTCAGAACAAGTGGAGCACGAAGCGGAACTGGCAGTTGTCATAGGACGGCGCTGCCGGGACGTGAGACCACAAGAGGCCTGGGACTACGTGCTGGGAGTGACCTGCGGCAACGACGTCACCGCCCGCGACCTCCAGCGGCGCGACGATCAATGGGTACGCGCCAAGGGATTCGATACGTTCTGCCCATTGGGACCGTGGCTCGTGACTGGGCTGAGCGAGACGGACGTGGCCAACTTGGAGGTCATCTGCCGCGTGAACGGCGAACTCCGCCAGTGCGGGCGCACCAGCGAGATGGCCTGCTCCCCGGCGCAACTCATCGCCTACGCCGCGGGCATCATGACGCTGGAGCCAGGCGACGTGATCCTGACCGGCACCCCATCCGGCGTGGGCCCGCTGGCGGCGGGCGATGTGGTCGAAGTGGAGGTGGAGAGCATCGGGCTGCTGCGCAACCCGGTCACAGACTGACAGCAGCGAAGGAGAACATCAGGCTGGCACAGCAATCAGCCTCTTGGCCATAGAGAAAAACACTGCCAGGAGCACCAGGAGCAGGACACCATACATAACAACGTCCGCAAAGCCGGTGTAATAGTCGCCCGTAGCCAGCCGAGTCATCAACGTTATGGGTGAGAAGTCGAAGAAGTAACTCGCCCCGGCTGAGAGCGGGACAAAAAGGGAATACACGAACTGCGACCGCTCCCTGTCCTTAAAGTACGCCGCGATGAGTGCCGATCCCACGGCAATTATAGCCGCCATCGCTGCAGCGAGTAGCAGGACAAGGCCCAGGTTCTGTATGGTAATACGATTAAGACGCAGCAGCATTGACCACAAGGCACACTGCACTATGGCAAGAACGAGCGCTGAAACAATCTTCGCCCCGAATATCACGTTTAGAGATAATGGCGCCGCCCAGAGCGTTTCCAGCGTATGGTTCTCCAACTCCTCGGATATCGAGTCTATCACCATACTGCCCGCTACGAAAGCGGGGAAGAACATCAATATAGGAATGATAACAGAATACCGAAACTCATACGTCGTAGAGGGCATTCCTCCGATATCCGCATACCTGACGTGGACACCCTGCCTTTCTCGCAAGTAACTCTCATACCGCTTCATAGGTTCCTTCAATACCATCAGTATCACCGTTGCCTGTGTCTCAGACTCAGGCAGGAAGAGTTTCATGTCAACGACTCCTCCGCTGTCTTGTGGTATGAATATGACGCTATCTATCATCCCGGCCTGGAAAGCGTTCTCGGCGTCCACAGGTGAGGAGAAAACCGTCACTCGCGCATTGCGCTCTCTCAGAAACCCTATCAACGGACTGTTGGTATCGCCGATGACGCCTACCTTGATACTGATCCTGGCGTTCAAGCCTATGGAGTCTGGGTCATAGAATGACATCAGCCCGACGAGTATCACCGATGAGAAGGATGCGATGAATAATTGGATCATGATGGCGATCATGATCGTTTTTTCTTTGGTGACCGATCTCAATTCCCTTTTTACCATAGCATAGAATATGCTCATGGTATCACTCCAAGTACATACAGATTATACAGTGTGTGCACGATGGACCCGGCGAGTACGGCGTAAGGATAATACCGGACGCCGAAACGTTTCGTGAGCAAACAGACAACTGACGTGAAGACAGAGTGGGCGACGAGTGGTATCAAGAGCATGCCGGAACTGAAAAGGGCTGGCGATAACATAGATTCCGACACTGCGCTCAGCGAAACATATAACAGCAGTTTCTCTCCAACCAGGAACCCGACCGCAGAAAGAAACGACAGCACGACGACGTCTTTTGTCGCCCTGATGACCCGATTCTCAAGGAGCACCGCGATACCCACCGACTTGGCGACCTCCTCAACGACTACCGCCGCCACCAACAGTCCCCCTACGGCGTAGCGTATGGGCAGGTTGAGTGATATTGCCAAGGTCACCAACTGTATCATGTAGACTATGGGGATAAGAAACAGGCTTAACAACGTGATGGACACGTGGAGATGGCTGCGCACGATGGCGAGATAGATGGCCTCGGCAACCTTCCTATACAGCGGCCGAAATCCCATGAGGTATTCTTCATTCAAGATGCGCGTGCCTATGTAGACAGAAAGAATGAAGATAAAATACATTGGCGCCGTCGAGAACAGATATTCTTTCAGCCCAAAGGGCTCATCTCTATACATCTTGACAGCCAGCGTGAGGGGTGACATAAGACTCAAGTCGTTGACGCCTGAGAACATCGCGGGGAAGACAAGATATGACGTAATCACCGTGATCGCGAGCATCGAAATAAACGTCGTGTCTTTGAACGTGCGGTATACCAGGGGCACCATCAGGTATATGGAGAAGATGAACAATATCACAGGGATGAATATGGCCATTGCCAGCAGCAGGTTGCCCCCCAACACCAGAGTCATAATGACCACGGAGGCCAGCGAGAAACTCATGTAGGGGAGCATCTTGCCAACGATGATCTGGAACGGTGTCACCGGGGCGGACATAAGGACCGTGATCCTTCTATCTATCTTCTCATTCATGAAACTGCTGGTGAAGAAAACGCTGACGGAAGAGACAGGGAGGACATAGAGGAACGCAATGATAACCTGCGCGAAAGGTATAGGCGG
>JAUWOI010000185.1 GCA_030612185.1 Anaerolineae bacterium | reverse complement strand
ATTGGATATTGGATATTGGGGATTGGATATTGGATATTGGGGATTGGGGATTAGGGATTTGGGATTGGGCGTCGTTTTGATCTAGTTCGGGGTTGGGCGGAGGCTCTTCTCCCGGCAGCAAAAAGATTTCGTTGGGGCGGCGGACCAGGTAGCGGCATTCGTCGGCCAGGCGGGTGTTCCCCTGGCGCATTTCGTACCAGGTGCGGCCGAGGGTGTTGTCGGTGAGGAACTCGACCACGTAGCGCGGGGTGAAGAACTGGTTGCGCACGGCCAGTTCGCGCGAGTTGCGCGGGGCCTGGGAGGCCTTGCGCATGGCCTTGCGCTCGGCGGGGTCGTTATAGTACTGGTAGATCCAGCCGATGGTCTCGTCCTGCTGCCAGACGTCGCGGGTGGCCAGTTCGGGGTCGTTGAGCAGGGCCAAGATGTCGGTCAGGGCGGCTTCGCTGGGGAAGACGAGCGATTGGGGGGTGCTGCGGTCGAAGAGCACGCCCAAATCGAGGGCCAGTTCGTCGAACAGGTTTTCGAGAAAGACGCGGTAGGTCTGGTAGCGGTTGCCTAATGCGCCACCGGCAATGCGGTCGAAGAGTTGGAAGCCATCGGACGCCATCCCGTGCCGGACGCATTCGACCAGCAGCCCGCGCTGCTCGCACAGCCGCAGCGCGGCCAGCCGGTTGAGCAGGGTGAAGCCGATCTCGCGCACCAGTCGCTGGTAGGCGGCGGTCCGGCGGGCCTGAGCGCTACCGGCAGCGGCGGCCTCGGCCCCAAAGTGGGCCAGCAGGGCGCGCAGGTGCTCGGCGGCGCACCGGTCGTCCTCGGTCTGGGCGACGTCGAGGGAGGCGCCGTCGGGGTAGAGGCCGTAGGAGGACTGCAATTGGCCGGCGATGTCGTCGGCCAGCCGGTCGCGGCAGGCAGTGACGATTTTGGCGAGCAGATTGCGGGTGGGTTTGTCGAAAGGCATTTTTATTCGTATTTTGTATTATTCGCGACGACGGGCCTGGCGGGCATTGGCCAGATCCTCCTCTAGTTCGTCCTCTGTTTCACCGAATGGGGAAAGGCCATGCTGGCCTAGCAAGAACATGAACGTGATGCGTGGCACTCCAGCCAATTGGGCGGCCAGACCCGTGCTGAGTTTGCCTACTTCGTAGAGCTTCACGGCCAGAAGCAGGCGGGATTGAGCTTCAAACTCGTCCGGTTCTTGCCCCAAGGCCCATAGCACTTCGCGCGGATAGCTGATGGGCAGGGTTATTCATATCAATCTCCTCAGCTTGATTTTATGGTAACTACTCTGACAATGTCACATTCGAAAACTACTCCTCGTTTGCTCGCCAGGGATCGCCAGATCCCGGCTCTGCGCGTTAAGATCGGCACTCGAAACGGGGATCTGGCGATCCCCTTTGAGCAGAAACGGACTATCTGCGTGAAATGTGACATTGTCAAACTACTCAGGCCCTTCACCAAAACAGGCACAAATAGCACACGGATACACACAGATGAAATGGATTCTCACGGATTTTTTATCTTTATCTGTGTACATCCGTATGATCCGTGTTGATCCGTGTCCCATTATTGTCTTGATCCGTTAATCCTGCCAATCCGTGTTCTTGAATCACGTGGGCGTGCTCACTCCTCGATTTGTCAGTATAGTTTCACCTGTTTGCCAGCCGCCAAGCGCTCGACGATCAGCGCCCGGAGTGAATCGAGCCAGGCTTCTAACTCTTCCTCAGAGGCAATAGTCTGAGATGGGATAATTTGCTGCACCGGGATGGCTTCGACCGGTGCCACATCGTCTGGCCCTGGCCCTCCATCCAGGGGTTTCTCTACAGGCCGGCGGCGAGTTACCTCGCGCTCCAACTCGGCGAGCAACCCAGGCAGGCTGCGGAAGCGCACGAGCAGCGTCCTGTAGTTGGCCAGCAGGTGCTCATCGGCCGGGGTTTCGGGCAGTGTGAGGTTCAGCCGGGCGGCGATCTCCTCCCTGTCCGCATTGGTCAGCAGTACCCAATCAGTGCGCGCTTCCAACGAGGCCAACGCCGCGTGCAACGATTCTCGATATTGTTGCCACTCGTCGCTATAGTCGCTACGCACCCGTTCGCGCACGGCACGCGCCGTGCCCCGCAAATCGGGCAACTGCTCGTGGAAACGCTCAGAGCCGAGGATGGCTTGTAGTGGTTCGATCTGGTCTTCGGTCGCCAACGGCGTGAGTTGGTCGGGGAACAGTTCGCCGATCTCGGCCAGGCTGTTCAGGAGTTCACGCGCCTGCCGGACGTCGCGCTCGCCGCCGTCGTCGAGCGCGGACGTCGCCGCACGCGCCCAGTTGATGTCCTCAGGAATGTGGCTATCGGGCACCCCTAGCCGAGAGGGAGCGTCGCTGGCGTCGCCTTTGAGCAGTTCGGTCAACTGGCCCAGCAAGTCGCGCGCGCGGCCCTCGCCTGGCAACCCCAGCAGGCGCAGCCGGTCGGGCAGCGCACCGACGCGCTCCAGGAAGTCGGGCAGGTGCTTGCGGGCAGCGCGGCTGATGTGATCCTCCAACGGCAGCACCTGCTCGCCAAAAAGCGTCTGCAAGCGGCGGGCGGCCCGATCGAGAACCTCCAGGCTCACCTTGCTATCGCGCAGCCCCACCCCCACCTTGTTGAAAGCCAGCGTGCTCTTAAAGGCCTCAACCGCCGCCGGGCCGGCCGTCTTGAGCACCTGGCCAGCGGTGTGCAGTTCGATCTCGCCCGCCACCAGGAGGGCGGCGAACAGGTAGCGCACGGCGTCTTTGGACCAGCCGTAGGGGACGGCGGCAAAGTAGTCCTGCACCGCCTTGCCCGCCAGCCGTCCGCCGCCTGCTTCGTTCACCCTGGCAGTGAAGGCCCGCAGGGTCTCGGCCAGCGCCGGGTGGTTGACGTTCAACCGGGGCGTGCCCGCCTGCTGGACGACCAAGCGCAGGGGATCCCGCTCACGCGGCATACGATCCAACCGGTCCACCTCCAGGAATTGGGCGGCCAGGTTGGTCTTGGGCCGGATTCTGACCAGGTGGTACTGATGAAAGACCTCGCCCGCGACCTTGCCCAGCATAGACCGGGCACCGGTCTCCATCGTATCGGCCTCCTGTCGCACCGGCGTCGGCCGGCCGCGAAAGATAAACGTTCCGGACAGCAGCGCTTCACGCAGCCGGGTCTCCACCTGCTCGCGATTACGCTGGGCCAACCGTCGCTCGGCGCGGGCGTACTGGGCCAGGTCACGGTCGGCGGTGCGTTCGTCAACCTCGCCGGTGATCTTCTCAGACTTGCGGATTTCCAGCAGGATGTCCTCGGCCACGTCGTCTTGCGGGAAGAGCCAGACGATCACGTTCTGGTATTCCGTCTGTTGAGCAGTTTCCGTCAATAGCGCCGTCCGCCGCCCGTCCCAGGCTCCACCGGGAACCATCTCCAGCCGGAAGATGATCTCCTCCCGGTCACCGATCAGCCAATGCTTGCCCATACGCACTGCCGCGCGCACGTCCCGCACATTTTCGAGCCTGGTGGCGGGCTGTGGCTCCAACAGGCTCTGCAGGATCTGGTTACGCACCCGGGTCACCTCACCGGTGGTGGGTGCGTATGCGGCGCGCTTGCGCTGGAGCGGCCTGACGCTGGCGCTCAGGAACAGGTAGCCGCCAGTCTGCGGGTCCTCGATCAAACCGATCTCTCTGTCGTTTACCAGGTCATCAAGTGCCTGGCGCACGCTGTCGAGCAATGAGGGACTTCCCAGTTTGGGGTAGAGCAGCGCGGCGATGTTCTCGGCAGTGCGGGGAAACAGGTCCAACGGCTGGAGGGCAGCCACGGCCTGGGCCACCCGCAGGTGCAGCCTCCCATTCGACCCTTCTTCAGGAAAACCGCGCTCAACCTGGTCTACGGCGTCCACGACGTGGGGCAGCAGTTTATTGATGTCGGCCCGCAGGGTGACGTAAAAATCATCCACGCAGGCCAGCCGGCCCACCGACCGGTCGGCCAGTCTGGGCGCGTCGGGTGGCAGGATGCGACTGGTGTCCACCAGCACGTCCTGGATCACGCGGATGGCCGAGCGCAGGCCGATGCCGCCAGTGCCACGGGCCAGCACGCGGATCAGTTCCATCAACACCTCAAAGTGCTGCGGCAACAGGGGATAGTAGCGCACGAAATCCGCGGCGCTGGGGTCGTCCTTGAACAGCGAGGTGCCCGTCAGCCGGGTGTGCGTGACGAGCGCCTGTCCGCTGGCCTGGAACAGCGTTCGCAGTTGGGCCTCGCCCTCATCCGATTTGGTCAGCAAGCGGCGGTAGGTGATCTCTCGAACGTCGCGGGCATCCAATTCAATCGAGATGGGGAAACGGTCGCGCAGTTTGTTCAGTTCCGGCGAATTGTGGGCCGCCCTTTCGACGATCTCAGCCAGGGTCTGCTGGCCGGTGGCCATGATCCACACCTTGCCCTGGCCCAATTCCTTCAGGTTGCGGGCCAGGCCATCCAGGTTCAGGATCAGCTCGCCCCGAGGGGCCACGTATTGTCCGGCCTCGTCAATCAGAAACAGGATGTTCACGTCCTCAGAGCCAGTGTGTCGGCGCACCAAGTCAATCATGCGTTTTGCCAGGTCGCGCACGTCGTCGGCCATGGCGAAACGGAGCTTGCTAAAGCTATCTGGCTCTGGGAAATCCTGCGGCAGGAAGGATGGCAGGAGCCTGGAGGCCCGCGACACGCCGATCAGGGGGGCGTTGTGAATTTGTTCCCATTCCGCTCCGTACGCCTGGCGGTAGGCCGCTCGAAAATCGTCATACAGCCTGCGATCATCGAGGGTGAACTCGAGTTGGGCCAGTTTTTTCTCCTTGGAATAGCCCGCGAGCTGCAATACCTTCCAGTACAAGACGTTGGTGACGGTGGCGGCGGTGCTCTCTGCCAGTTGCTCCGCGCCCAGGTCGAGCAATACCACGGCGGTCGGCAGTTTTTTGGCCACCGTGCGCAGGCTGGCCTTGACGTCGGGAGAGCGCAGCCGGTCGGCGAGCAAGTCGAGGAATGGCTGCCCGTGCACCATGCGCTCTGGGTCCAGCGCGAAGCCCAGGTACTTGGTGAAGGAACTCTTGCCCGATCCGTAAAAGCCCGCCACCCACATGCCGATCTCGGTCACCTGGCCAGCCTGGACGCCCGCCTGGTACGTCTCCAGGAACTTGCGGAAGCAGGCTTCGACGTTTTCAGTCGCCTCGTATTCCTCGATCTCGGAGGCCAAGCGATCCTCGTCGTCGGCGTAATAGTCAATCACCTTTTCGATGCGCCGGTCAATGGGACGGCGGGTCGAGAAGAGTTCGCGGATCGTCTTCATTTTCACTCCTGTCCTTACTCCTGTCCTTACTCTTGTCCAACAAGCGTCGAACGATAGCCAGGGTCTTCGGGGTAAAACTCCAAAAAGTGCAAGCCGTACTGCCCGGCTCGACGGCCGGGGTAGAAAAATACAGTCGGAATCTGCACCTTGTTGTTCAAATAGTTCTCAATCACCCGGGAGCGAATGTAGGGATGTAGTAACTCGACGTCGGTGATAAACAGAACCGCGTTTTCGTGAGGAGATGCAACTCGCTCCGCTATCCGTTTCACCAAAGCATTATCTGAACGAAGGAGCACATCGCGGACGGCTTCGTTGATGTCTTCGAGATCGTGTTCGGGTTCCAGTTCCAGCCAGGCCTCCCAGCGACCGGAGGCGTCAACCAACTCCCACATGATCTCCGATAGCGACAGCGTCTCGACCTCGAGGCCGTTCTCGTTTCTCAAGCGCGCGATCCAGCCCGGCAGCAACTTGCGCACGGTCAGTATCTGGGACGGCGCGTACACAAGATAGAAGATGGGGTCACTGTGCGCTGGGTTCAGCGCATCAGGGTCGTCCAGTCGCTGGCGCAACTTCTCAAAGTCCGCCTCCAGTTGCATCTCATCGGGTATAGGCATGGATCACCTCGTCCATCGTCGTGTGCAGCCAGGTAATACTCACGACCGATCCAGCGCGCTGCACGATCATCCCGGCACGTTTGTCAAGAGTATCTGGAAGCGCGTCCAGCCGGTCGAGGGTATGTTCTCGCGTCAGCCCGAACAAGCCCCAGTCTGGGTGCTCCGCCAGTGCGCCATCGGTCAGTCCGGCCAGGTGCAGGTCGTAGGCCAGGTAGGCGACGGTAAAGTCAGTGACTCGATACAGTACGTATTCGCGGACGTAGCGGCGCTCATCGCTCAAGAAGCCCACCATAGTCAGTGCTCTAGAGATTCCACGAGCCATAACCGCCTGTGTCTGGGATGATAAGCGTTTCGTGGTGCGGCCGGCTTCCTGCGCCTCCTGCAAAAAGCCTTCGATGTCTGGCGTGCGCAAATACAACTCCCCTTCGTAACAGGCAGGCCAAAAACGCTCCAGCGCAAAGTCGTACAGCGCGGCCTCGCTGCGGGCCTTGTAGAGGAAGACCAGTTCGTTCAGTGCCCGCCGGTCACCATCCGCTTCGACAAAAGCCTTGAGCCAACGCGCCGCCCGGTCATCGGGTTTGAGAAACCACGGTCGAAATATCTCGAGTACTATGTCTCGCACCCGCCGGGCAGTCCGCTTGGTCAGGATCCCCTCTTGTCTGACTCGTTCAGCGAAATCGACCGGTGATTCACCTGGACGCCAGTTTAGCAACAACGTCTGGATCTCATCCAACGAGGGCGCCCCTTTGGTCAGCCCGGTGACGGTATACGGCCGTCTTTCACGTTGCGCCAGCGAGGTATTCATAAGTTCGTCTTCTCGACCTCGAAGTAAGGAAACACCTGGGTTCCATCTCGAAAAGCCTGCAGGTACGCCGCCGCCATCGTTGGTGCCCACCCACTTGGTTTGGCCGACAAGCGCATAGGCCCCACCGACGAGGCCGCCAGTGTCTCACCAGCCAGCACGTCTAACGCTTCGAGTAGCCGTGCGCGATTCGTCAGCAACGGATCGCACTGCATCTGTAGCGCCTGTGACTGTTCCATCAGGATTGCATCAATCTGGCGTTCCAACTCACGCGAGAGGCGGAACAGGTGGAACACGTCGCCTTTGCCCACGTTAGCATCGTGCACGGCCCGCGCTGCCCGCCCGGCCGAGCGCACCGCCGCTGCAAACGTGCTACGGGGATAGACGTGCTCCAGGAAACTCAGGCCGGTGTGGGACAGGAATTGGGACTTCCACCAGGCGACGTGATGCGCTTCACCAAGGGTGAGGACGAGGATGCGGAGATTGAGCAAAGGGGAAACAGAATTTGTCATGTCTGTCATCGCCATTGTCGTAGAGGTCTTCCACATGCTGATCATTTGTTCATGTTATGGCACAACGAAAGCGCCGGGGCTTTTCTCCTGTTAGTATACCCTCTCTTCCTATCCTATGCAAATTCCTGTGAGGCGAGTTCGCAGAATGTGACGAATGGCGAATTGCGAGGGGTGAGTGGGGGAGGGGAGATGGGGGGAACGAGGTGACAAGGTGACTAGGCGTAGGGGTGTGGAGGGAGGTGTGATGAGCACGTTTTTGAGCACGTTAACGCGGTCATGAGTACGTTAGGTCTTCCGCCACTGCGCACTCCGGCCCGTGCCCAGACACTCGACCTGCCCCTTCTCGCGGAGCCCTCTCAATACGCGCCGGACAGTCTCGCGGCTTACAGTCGGACATAGACGCTCCAACTCCGAAATCGAAAAGGTGTGCCCTGACACAAACGTATCAATAGCCGACCGCACCATCTGACTCTTGGCCCCCGGCGCTGCCACCAACTCACTCACCCGCGCCTCGAACTCGCGATAGGCACAGATCAGCACACCAAGGCTGTACTGGTACCAGGGCGTCAGGTCGTGATGGCCCGTATCCCATTCCACTGTCCCTCCTCATCAGGTATGTAGGTGTACAGGTCGGCGTGCAGGGCAAGGATGGACTCGGGGGTAAGGGGTAGGCCGATTTGGCCGGTGTGGATGCGCGCCAGTACGTCGCGGTAGCCGGCGATCTCGCTCTCGGGGCGGGTCTCGGGGGGGGCCTGGGCCATCAGTGCCTTCAGACGGTGGGGCGGGATCGTGATGCC
>JAUWOI010000014.1 GCA_030612185.1 Anaerolineae bacterium | reverse complement strand
CGACCAAGATGGTCGCGTTCCCCCAAGATATTGAGAAGATACCAATCGCCGATAGCCGCCGCTAACTGCTGACTGCTAACGGCTAACTGCTAATTACGTCACAACTCGAGCGCACGCAGGTAGGCGATCAAGTCATCGCGCATATCGTCGCGCCGTAGGGCCATCTTGATGTTGGCCTTCAGTTGGCGCAGCGGGTCTCCAGCGGCCATCCACAGGCCCTTGATGGGCTGCACGATGACAGACGCACGCGCCGCCAGCCGATCCACCGCATCAGCCAGCCACAGTTCGCCTCCGTGCCCCGGTTCCAGGTTATCCAGCACATCGAACACTTCCGGCGTGAAGATGAAGTGGCCGATCTGCACCCAGTTGGAGGGGGCGGTACCCGGTGCAGGCTTCTCGATGATACGCGCCATCTCGTTGTCGGAACCGGGCTTCAGTTTGATGCAGCCGTACAGGTGGGTCTCGTCGTCCGGCACGCTCTGCGTGGCGAGGACGGCTGCCGGCCGGAACTTGTTGAACGCCTCTAGCATCTGCTGCGGCACTGGCACGTCGCCGATGATGATGTCGTCGCCGAACATGTAGTAGAACGGCTCGCCGGGGGTCAGCCAGGAGCGGGCGGCCAGGGCTGGGGAGGCGTTGCCGTAGGGCAGCGTCTCGGGTTGGCGCACGAAGACAATCTCGGCCATGCGGGAGATGCGTCGCACCTCCTCCAACAGCGCCAGTTTGCCCGATGCCTCCAGATGTCGCTCCAGGTCGGGGGCGGGCGCGAAGTGGCTCTGGACCACCGCGCTGCCATCGCGCACGACGACGATGATCTGGGTGATGCCCGCCGCGACCAGTCCCTCCACGTGGTATTGGATCAGCGGGATGCCGGCGATGGGGAACATCTCTTTGGGGACCGCTTTGGACGCCGGCAGGAAACGGGTGCCGTATCCGGCGATGGTGATGATGCCTTTCATAGTTGCTCCTGGATTGGTAAATTGGTAGATTGGTACATTGGCAAATTAGTCACGTGATGACAGATTGCTTCATCACTTCCCCGAAGCGCGGGGCGTCACGGGGGAGAACTAGGTCCGGGTCACGGCAGGCCAGAGGCATTTGCCAGGGGCCTGTTCCAGGACCTCTTTGAGAGTCGCCACTGGGCAAAAGAGGCTCAGCCACCGCGCTCCTCCTCGTCCGGCACGAACGCACTGGGCAACAGCCGCCCATCCTCCTGCCGGATGAGCAGGTCTCCCTCATATTCTTTGAGCATAGGCAGTAGTTCGACAAACGTTTCGACCCCCAACTGCTCCAGCGTGGCATCGTCAATGTCTGCTGAAAGCCCGCCGCTGCGCCGGGCGATGTAGAGCAGCCGGCGAATATCGGGGGTGAGTTCCAATGCGAACTCGTCCTGCACCATCCGCCAAAGCGTGGGGAAGGTCTGTTCGTCAATCTGCTCAACGCCGTTCATCGCGCCCCGGCGCATCACCTTTCCGCAGATCTGGTTGAACTGGCGGGGGATGTGGTAGGCGTATTCGGAGATCTGGGAAATGACTTCCGGCGCAAAGGGCATGACCTCGCCGGACGGACGCTCACGGGCTGTGTTCAGGTAGTTGACGGCAATGTGGTACAACTCGTCGGTGCTCATCCGGGGCAGTGGGATGGTCTCGCTGAACAGGCCCAACATCTGCCCGGAGACATCCTGTAGGGTCGAGGTAAAGCGACCGGTCAGCAGAAAGCCCCGTTTTCCCTGCCCGCGTCGCAACAGGTCGGTGGCGTCGTCCAGGAGATCCTGCACCGCGCGCGGTTCCTTCTTGTCCAGGTCGTCAACGGCAACGATGACCCGTTCATACCGCTCCTGGGCAACGTCAAGCAAACGCAGCAAGACAGTGTAGACGTTCTGAATTTGCCAACCCTCCTCCCTTCCCCGCTCCCACGAGCCGCCGATGCTGACGAGTTGCAGATCCACTTTGCCCTCGACCTGGAGTTGGCGGCTGTGGGTGATTTGCAGGCCGCTGAGGGCGTCCCACACGCGACGGGCCTCCGGCTCCGCGTTAGCCAATGCCTCAGACAACGGTAACAGCAACGCCCGGTACAGCGCCTCCGACGTCTCGCCAGGGAAGCGACCGACGTACAGGATAAGCATCTGCTCTCCCAACGCAGCGGTCTCTTGTTGCAGGCGGTGGAGCAAGCGCAGGATAAAGGCGGTCTTGCCAACTCCCCACACACAGGCCGCGCACCAGCACGTTGCACCCCTCGTAAAGTGCTGGGAGCGCCAGTTACAGTTCTCGCCGGCGACCGTAAAAGACGCGGCTCAACTCCGCCGGATTCTCCGGTGGCGTGGCGCGAAAGGGAACGTCGCTCAGCCCCCACCGGCGCAAGGTCTCACGGTAATGGGCAATCGAACTCATAGTGCAGTACCTCCCACGGGTTGGCGAGCCTGGTGAGCGATGCGTAGCAGATCGTCCACCGCGCGGATACGCTCACTACGTCGCAGAGTCGCGTAGCCCTGGCGGGCCTCTTGGAGAGATGCAACCGCCTCTGGCAATCGGGCGGTTTGCAGCGCCAGGCTGCCCAGAGCCTCTTGCGCCACAGCGATACCGTCGATGTCCTCCAGCCGCCGGAAGAGACGCAGTGCATCCTTCAGATAGATGTAGGCGGACTCGAAGTCTTGACGTTGGTGATAGAGTCGCCCCAGTTCCAGCAGAGCATTGGCCAGTTCAGGGCGGGTCTTGTGGCGGGAAAAGGTCTCGCGGGCCTGCTCCAGCAACGTGATGGCCTCGCGCCAGCGGCTCAACTGGTGGTAGCAACGTCCCAGGTGGTAGCGGATACGAGCGCGCAGAAGGGGAGCGACGTCTAGCACGTTAACTACCTCCATCGCCTGGCGAAGCGCATCAACAGCGTGAGAGAAATGGCTCTGACTTTGGCTAGGCTCATCATCAGCCAACCGCATGAAAGCCAATCCCAAGTGATGCAGATAGATGGCTTCTGACTGGCGGTCACCTAGTTTGTGGGTACTGGCGATGGCTTGCTCGTAGTGCCTAATAGCCTGCTCAAAATCGCTCTGGGCCTCACCAAGCGAGCCCAGATCATCCAATGCTGCACCTTCTGCTGCTAGGTCACCCGTCTCGCGGGCAATTTGCAGTCTCTGTCGAAGGTGCTTTACTCTGGCAGCATAGCTCCTTTCACCGATAATAATGCGTTCACCAATGAGTGCTTCCTTCCACTCCCATTTCCGGGTAGGGAATAGCGCGCTAAAGCTTTCACCCACTGTATCCAAGGCTAGACGGTTCAATACGTCTAGTATCTGAGTACGCTCAGCCTGACTAGTTTCAGTATCTCCGTACAGATGGACACGGGCCAGATTCTCCAATAAGCGTTGCTGAAGAACCAGCGCCTCGGTGTAGCATGGATGGTCACGGTCCAGCCGTGTCAACAGACGGTTTAGCCCGGTTTCGTAATCAGTAAAGGCGTCGCTCATCTTACTTCTCCGTACTCCGCCCGCCGCTCCCGCAGCGCCACGGCAGGGGTGCGCTCCGGGTGCGCGGCGTCGTAGACGATGACGCCCTTCTCACGCACCTCGCCCAGCAGGCTCAGATCGCTGGCGGTCTCAAACTCCTCCGGCGTCAGCCCCAGGGCCTCAATGTCCCCTACCCCTGCCTGCCAAGCCCAGATGGCCAGTTGCTCCTGGCAGCGGCGGCGGTCCATTTGCGCAAAGTCCAGGGACAGCACTACCATGTCTACGTCGCTGCGCGAACGGGGGGTGTCATAAGCATACGAACCGTACAGGAAGGCCCGTTCCACCTGCACGTGCTGGCCCACAAACGCCAGGTAGCGGGCTATTCGTCTAGTAAGTTCACGGTCCTCGTAAGCCATTGCCATACACGCTCCATACGTTCCACCAACTCCTGGGCTGCCTCCAGGTCATACTCGATGCCCACACCAGGGTACCGGCTCAGGAAGTAATGCGGATTTAGAGCAGCCATCGCTGCCTGGACGTCAGGCGGGCACGCGATGCCGGAGACGTGCTGCCAGAGTCTCCAGAGATTGTGCTCGTAAGGAGGACGCTGACTTGTCTGCTGGACGATGACCGCCTTCAGTAGTTTCTCCACCGCTTGCTGGCAGTGAAACGCCACATCCCGGTAGTCAGCCGCCCTCATTGCATTGTAGGCGGAGCGGCGATCTGCTTCCGCGTATTCCAGCCAGGCCCAAACGTCCGCCTCTCGACTCACAGCGGTGGCCTCCGTGTGTGCCACTCCGTCGCTTGCTCGTAAGCATGTGCCACGCGCAGGACGGCCTCCTCGCCGAAGGCCGGCCCCATCACCTGCATGCCGATTGGCAGGCCGCCAGCGTCGAAGCCGCAGGGCAGGCTCAGCCCGCAGATGCCCGCCAGGTTCATCGAAAGGGTGAAGACATCGGAGAGGTACATCTGCAGCGGGTCGTCGGTCTTCTCACCGATGCGGAAAGCGGTGGTAGGGCTGGTGGGAGCGACGATGACGTCCACCTGCTCGAACGCGGCGTCGAAGTCGGCCTTGATCAGCGTGCGCGCCTTCTGCGCCTTGAGGTAATAGGCGTCATAGTAGCCAGCGGAGAGGGCGTATGTGCCCAGCATGATACGCCGCTTGACCTCCGGCCCGAAGCCCTGCCCGCGGCTTGCCTTGTACATCTCGATCAGGTCGTCGTCGTCCACCCGCAGGCCATAGCGCACACCGTCGTAGCGGGCCAGGTTGGCGCTGGCCTCGGCCGGCGCGATGAGGTAGTAGACCGGCAGGGCGTAGTCGGTGTGAGGCAGGCTGACCTCAATAATCTCGGCCCCCAGGTCGGCCAGTTGATCCACCGCGGCCCGCACTGCCATCTCCACCTCTGGCTGCATGCCCTCAATAAAGTACTCCTTTGGTACACCGACCCGTGTTCCTTCCAGCCCGTTGTCGCCCTGTAATCCGCCGTTATAATCCGGCACCGGCACATCCACCGAAGTGGAGTCGCAGGGGTCGTGGCCGGCGATCACGCCCAACAGCAACGCCGCGTCGGTCACGTTCTTCGTCAGCACACCAATCTGATCCAGCGAGGAGGCGAAAGCCACCAGCCCATACCGGCTCACCCGCCCGTAGGTCGGCTTGAGGCCGACGACGCCGCAGAAGGCGGCCGGCTGGCGCACGCTGCCACCGGTGTCTGTGCCCAACGCACCCAGGCACTCGTCGGCGGCGACGGCGGCCCCGCTCCCGCCACTGCTTCCACCCGGCACGCGGCTCAGGTCCCAGGGGTTGTGCGTGGTGAAGAAAGCGGAGTTCTCTGTAGAGGAGCCCATCGCGAACTCATCTACGTTGGTCTTGCCCAGGATGATCGCGCCAGCGGCCCTAAGACGAGCCACAGCGGTAGCATCGTAGGGCGGGACGAAGTTCTCGAGGATGCGGGAGCCACAGGTGGTGGGAATACCCTTGGTGCAGAGCACGTCCTTGATCGCCAGAGGGATACCCAGCAGCGGGGTATCTTCGCCAGCAGCGCGGCGCTCGTCGGCAGCGCGGGCCTGCGCCAACGCCTCCTCCGGCGTCAGCGTCAGGTACGCCTTGACATCGTTATCTACCGCGAGGATACGCTCCAGCACGGCCTGGGTCAGTTCGACCGCCGAGAACTCCCCGGTGGCCAAGCGGTCACTTGCTTCGTGGATGGCAAGTTGATAGTGTTTCATATCACTTCTATTCCAGCACCGCCGGCACCTTGAAACACCCCTCCTCAGCAGCGGGAGCGTTGGCCAGGATGTCCTCGCGGGAGAATGGGGGCCTCGGTTCGTCGGCGCGCATCACGCTGCGCAGCGGCAGAACGGTCGCCGTGGGAGGGATGGCCTCGGTGTCCAGTTCCTGCAGCCGCCCGAAGTGCTCCAGGATGGCCGAAAGTTGCTCCTGATACAGGGCCAGTTCTTCGTCGCTCAGGGCCAGCCTGGCCAGTTCGGCAATGTGTTCGACTCCCTCCCGGCTTAGTTTCATCACATTCTCCATGGTGATCATGAGAGGTGATTATAACATCATCGGGGGAGAGGGGCAACTGTCCGTTCGCTCCTTTCCGGCAACCATGTTATAATTGAGGACTGTCACTTACGGTGACCGACAGACAACGGGAGATACACTCTATGTTTGGGCTTTCAGTATCCACCATCCTGGTCCGGCTCATCATCCTGTTCCTGGCCATCCCGATCCACGAATGGGCCCACGCCTGGTCAGCCTACCAACTGGGAGACGACACCGCCAGCATGCGGGGCCGTATGACACTCAACCCACTGGCCCACCTCGACCCCATCGGTAGCCTGCTGTTGCTGTTCTCCGGCTTCGGCTGGGGCAAGCCAGTGCCCGTCAATCCCTATCAGATGCGCACGAATCCCCGGGCAGGCATGGCCATCAGCGCGGCAGCCGGCCCCTTCTCCAACTTTGTCCTGGCCATGCTGCTCGCTATCCCCTTTCGTTTGGGCTGGATAGATTCGTATACAGGGGACTTTAGCATCGGACACCTGTTGCTCGTCGCCATCGGGATCAATCTGAGCCTGATGCTCTTTAACCTTATCCCCATCTACCCTCTGGATGGGGAGAAAATCCTGATGGGTCTGCTGCCGCCCCGCTGGGGAGATGACCTGCTACGCTTGCGCCCCTTTGGCACGCTCATCCTGGCCGTGCTGCTCTTCATCCTCCCGCGGATAGGGGTGAATCTGATCGGAATGGTGATCGCGCCAGTGTATGGGCTCTTATTGAACCTGTTGCTGCTCTTTTGATGGGTCAACCGACCAGCGCGCTCCGCTACCGCGCGGGACAGTTCCTGCGAGCATCGACCGCGCGGGTTTCAGAGGAGGAGGTAGAGCAGGCTATATGCATCTTGACGCCGGAAGCACAGGCGCTTTTCCGCTGTCAGGCTGTCCAGGATCAGCACCACGCCCTGGCAGTGTACCACGCGCTGCGCCAGGCAGGCCACACGAACCCGCAACTTCTGGCGGCGGCACTGTTGCACGACGTGGGCAAGGCCGTCGCCCGGCTGCCTGCGTGGCAGCGGGCGATCATTGTGCTCCTGGAGCACTTTGCGCCGTGCTTACTAGCCCGCCTGAGCCAGGGGGAACCGCGAGGTTGGCGTCTCCCCTTCGTCGTCCATGCCCAGCACCCGGAGGTGGGATCGCGCTGGGCTCAGGAGGCCAACTGCACGCCTCTTACTGTCGCCCTCATCCGGCGACACCAGGACAGGCTGACCGGTCGTCAAACCGAGGAAGATCAACTGCTGGCCGCATTGCAAGCGGCCGATAATCTGAATTGAGTGAGGGAAGTACCACAATGGATTTCAAACAAGTCGCGATCATCGGTACCGATTGCATCAGCGTCTCTATCGCCTTGGGGTTGAAGGCGCAGGAAGAGTCGCTCCAGATCGTCGGCTATGACGCCGACGCCGTAGCGGCCGACCTGGCACGTGCCCGGGGTGCCTTCGACCGGGTGGAGCGTAAGCCGGGCCGGGCGTGTCAGGACGCTGACCTGGTCATCGTCGCCGTGCCGCTCACCGCTATCCGCGAGACCTTCGCCGCCATCGCGCCGCACCTCCAACCCGGCTGTCTCGTCACCGACACGGCGCGCCTCAAGGCCCCGGTGATGCACTGGGCTGATGAACTTCTGCCAGAGAGTGTCTTTTTCGTCGGCGGTCACCCTGTTCTCAATCCGGCCATCGTCGGCTTGGAACCCTCGGAGGGGCTCGACGCAGCCAGCGCCGACCTACTGAGGGGGGCGCTCTATTGCCTCACCGCGCTGGCCAGAACTTCCGGCGCTGTGACTGACACCTTCGCCAGGCTGGTCAAGTCACTCGAGGCCCATCCTTTCTTCATTGACGTTACCGAGCACGATGGGCTACAGGCTGGCGTCGAGGGGCTGCCCGACTTGCTGGGTATCGCATTGCTGCGAGCCACCGTGGACACTCCCGGATGGCAAGAGATGCGCAAGTTAGCCGGCTACCGTTTCGCCGCCGCCACCGGAACCACTGATGACATCCACGAGCGCCACACCGCCGTCTTTCTCAACCGTCAGAACGTTCTGCTGCGGCTCAATGTCCTCCTGAGCGAGTTGGTGCACTTGCGCGATCTGCTGACCCACGACGACGCGGAGGGGTTGGATGCAGTCTTCGTCGCAGCCGCCGAGGGACGGAAACGCTGGATTGAGGAGCGGGAACGAGGCATGTGGGGGAGAGAAGGCAATGTCAGCACAGAACACGTGTCCACAGCGGGCGCGCAGATCGGGAGGATGTTCCTCGGCGAGCGCCTGAGCACCCGACTGAGGAAAGGGACAGGCTCGAAGAAATAATTCTGCACCAGAGACCAGGCCAGGCGCATTGACCGAGACATACCGCATCCTGATGATCGCCCCCACCTCCTTCTTCTCCGACTACGGTGGGCACGTGCGTATCTTGGAGGAGGCGCGGGTACTTCAAAGACTGGGTCATCAGGTGACGATCATCACCTATTACCTGGGGCGCGATTTGCCCGACCTGGAGATTGTGCGCACTCGGCCCACGCCATGGCGCGCCGATTACGAGGTCGGTTCTTCGCTGCATAAAATCGCCTTCGACGCTTTTCTGGCCTGGACCGGATTGAAAGTCGTGCTGCGCCGCCGCTTCGACATTATCCACAGTCACACGCATGAGGGTGCGTTCATCGGTTATTTCCTGAGCCGAATCCAGCGTGTGCCACTCTTGCTCGACTTTCAGGGCAGCATGACCAGCGAGATGGTAGATCATCATTTTCTCAGCCCCGAAGGGCTGTGGTACCGCTGGGCGCGGCTGCTGGAACTGCGCATTGACCAGATGGCCGATGTCATCATCACCAGCAGCCAACTGGGCGCTATCCTGCTGGAGCGCGATTTCAACTGCAGTGCCCGTCGCGTTTACCCGCTGCCAGACTGCGTCAACTTGGATTTTTTTCGGCCCGACGTGCTCACTTCCGAGGAAGTCGCAACTCGCAAGGCGGCTCTGGGTATCCCGGCCAGCCGTCCCATCGTCGCCTACTTGGGGCTCCTCGCCCAGTGGCAGGGCACGCCGCTGCTGGTGCAGGCGGCGCAAATTCTCAAGCAACGCGGGGTGGATGCGCATTTTCTGATTATGGGCTTCCCCGGCGTCCCCCACTACCAGCAGATGGCATCCGACCTGGGGGTAGCCGACCGGACCACCTTCACCGGCAAGGTGATCTACAAGGAGGCCCCAGCCCACCTGGCACTAGGCGACGTCGCTGTGGCCCCGAAACTCTCCGCTACCGAGGGCTGCGGCAAGATCCTGAACTATATGGCGATGGCGCTGCCCACCATCGCCTTCGACACCCCGGTCAGCCGGGAGTACCTGGGCTCGCTGGGTGTGTACGCCGAACGGACCGGCGATCCGGCTGCACTGGCCGACGCCATCGCTGGTCTCTTGAACGACCCACGGCGGCGTATCGAATTGGGACGGAGACTACGGGAGCGTGCTGCTCGCCACTTCTCCTGGGAGCGCGCCGGGCGGCATCTGCTCACCATTTACCGCAGCATCCTCACACCGAAGACTTGACGGAGGCCATATGAATATCATGCGCCACCTGCGCGAACTCTGGCAATATCGGGAGTTGATCCGCAACCTGGTCATGCGCGATCTGAAGGTGCGCTACAAAAGTTCTGCCCTGGGTATCGTCTGGTCATGGCTCAACCCCCTATTGATGATGATCGTCTACACCGCCGTCTATACCATACTGCGCGGTGGCGATGAGAGTACTGCCCACTATTCGGTTCTCCTGCTGTGCGGGTTGTTGCCCTGGAATTTCTTCAACGATGCGGTCTTCCAGGCCACCGGCAGCATCGTCAGCAACGCCCACCTCATCAAAAAAGTCTACTTTCCCCGCGAGGTGCTTCCTATCTCCACCGTGCTGTCCAACCTGGTCAATTTCCTCATCGCCCTGCCTATCTTTTTCATCCTGGTGCTTGTCTCCGGCGCTCCACTGACCTGGTGGGTACTGCTCCTGCCAATCACCATTCTGATCCAGGTGGCATTTACTATCGGGCTGACATTATTCCTCACCACCCTCAACGTTTTCTTCCGGGACACACAGATCATCCTGGGCGTGGTCATGCTGGCCTGCTTCTTCCTGACGCCAGTGTTTTACCCAATCCAAGACGTTCCACAACAGATCACTGCGCTGGGGATCACCTTCGACGCCCAACTCTGGCTGCGCCGCCTGAATCCGATGGCCTCTATCATCGCCTCCTACCGCGATCTGCTTTACCGGGGCGGGCCGACGGGCCTCGACTTCCTGCTGCGCACCGCCGTCACTGCGCTGGTCGTGCTTGTCGTCGGCTACCTTGTATTCCTGCGCTACAGCCCTCGCTTCGGCGAGGAGGTCTGATAGCAGTTAGCAGTCAGCAGTTAACAATCAGCCGTTAGTCGTTAGCAGCCAGCAGTTGGCAGTTAGCGGCAAGCGGTTAGCGAGGAGCGGTTGAATCTGGATGGAATCCGGTCCGTTTGCTGATGTAGTCGTCTTTTCTACGGTCAAGACACCGGCCCCGGGCGCGGCTGCCCCCACCTTCACCTACCACCTGCCACACGAACTGCAAGGCCGCTTGGTGGCGGGCTCTCTCGTCGTCGTCCCCTTCGGCCCCCGCCGGCTCTACGGCGTCGTCGTCGCTCTCAGTGACGAGTCCCCCGTCCCCGAGACCCGCCCCGTCGAATCGCTGGTGGACCCCGAACCCGTCCTCACGCCGGCCCAGATCGCGCTGGCCCGCTGGATGAGTCGCGAGTGCCTGGCGCCGCTCTGGAGATGCCTAATGCTGATGCTGCCACCTGGTGTAGTCGGATACGCCGATGTACAGGTCGAGTTGACGGGGGAGATCAAGCCTCGGGACGTGCGAACGGAAGCCCAGGAGCGATTGATCACAGTGCTGGATTCCAAGGGCCAGTTGCGTGGGCGACAATTGGACCGCCTGCTGCCCCGCCAACAATGGCGCCGTGCTGCGTCTCAGCTTGCTCGCCGGGGAGTGATCGCCAAGTCCCCCTTCCTGGCACCGCCCCGCGCTCGTCCAAAACAGGTGCGCACAATTGAATGGACAGCCCTCGACGTTGACCCAGACACAGCGATGGCCGGGCTGAAGAGCGAATGTTATCCCTCCATCGTCGAGTTCCTGCGCACCGAAGGTGGCCCGGTAGACGTCAGTTGGGTCTATGCCGAGACTGGCTGCACCCGCTACCACCTCAACAAACTGGCCGAGCGAGGGCTCGTTACTTTCGACATCGAGGAAGTCTGGCGTGACCCGCTGGCCGATGCAACCTTCGTTCCCGACAGTCCTCCGCACCTGACGTCGGATCAGCAGGCGGTATGGGAGGAGATCAGGGAAGGAATAAGTAGAGTGAGTAGACGAGTAAATGAGGGACGAGCAAATGGGGAAGGGGGTTCCTCATCTACTCATTCCGCATCTACTTATCTACTCCACGGCGTGACCGGATCTGGCAAGACAGAGATCTACCTGCGAGCCGTCGCCGAGGTGCTGGCGCGAGGCCGACAGGCCATCGTGCTGGTACCCGAAATCAGCCTGACACCGCAGACAGCACATCGTTTCGGAGCACGCTTTGGCCGGCGTATCGCCATTCTCCATAGCGCGCTCACCGACGGCGAACGGTACGACACATGGCGTCGTGCCCGTGCCGGCTTGGTGGGCGTTGTCATTGGTCCGCGCTCTGCTCTTTTCGTCCCTCTTCCCAACATCGGGCTCATTGTTCTGGATGAGGAACACGACGACAGTTACAAACAAGAAGAGATAGGATTTGAGGAAGGGGCTAAGCAACACGATCGTCTTCCTCCTGGACCCCTGGCACCTTTCTATCACGCCCGCGACGCAGCGCTCGAACTGGCCCGCATGACCGGCGCGTCAGTCATCCTCGGTTCCGCCACCCCCAGCCTTGAATCCTACCATCGCGCCCAGCGCGGCCAGTTCACGCTGCTGGAGATGCCCCGCCGCATCATGGGGCACACCCGCCGCCTGCACGACCTCCAGACCCGCTACCGCATCCCCCACATTCGCTATCACGCGCTGCACGACGGCTCTGCTGGCGCTTGTTACATAGACCTGCCCCCGGTGCAGATCGTGGACCTGCGGGCCGAACTGCGCGCCGGCAACCGTTCCATCTTCAGCCGTGCCCTCCAGCGGGCGATGGACGAGGCGTTGGGGCAGGGTGAGCAGGTCATCCTCTTTCTCAACCGGCGGGGAACTGCTACATTCGTCCTCTGCCGCGATTGTGGTCACGTCGTGAAATGTGCCCGTTGCGACATCCCACTGACCTATCACAGCCCCCACGCCCGCCTGGTCTGCCACCACTGCAACTCCCGCGAGCCCCGCCCCGAGCGCTGCCCCCAGTGCGGGGGCAAGCGCATCCGCTACTTCGGCCTGGGCACCGAGCGGGTGGAGCGAGAAGTGCACCAGCGTTGGCTCGATGTCCGCACCCTGCGCTGGGACCGTGACACTGCCCGCAACCACGCCGCTCACGCCGCCATTCTCCATCTCTTTAGCACCGGGTTGGCCCACGTCCTCGTCGGCACGCAGATGATCGCCAAGGGGCTCGATCTGCCGCTGGTGACCGTCGTCGGTATCATCTCGGCCGACACCGCGCTCAACCTGCCCGACTTCCGTTCCGGTGAGCGCACCTTCCAGTTGCTGACCCAGGTGGCTGGGCGAGCCGGGCGGGGGCTTCTTGGCGGGCGAGTCATCCTCCAGACGTACAACCCCGACCACTACGCCGTCGTCGCCGCGGCCGCCCACAATTACGCCGGGTTCGCCGCTCGCGAATTGGCCTTCCGTCGGGAACAGGGCTACCCGCCCTACCGTCGCCTGGCGAAACTGGTCTACGAGAATACCAGCCCATCCCGCGCCCGGGCCGAGGCCGAAGCGTTGGTCGAGATTCTGCGCGAAACGTTGGCCCGGCGTGGCCTCCCCGCGACTGACCTGATCGGCCCTGCGCCCCCCTTCTTCGCCCGCTTGCGCGGTCGCTACCGCTGGCAGATCATCCTGCGCCACGCCAACCCTGCCGAATTCCTCCGCGCCATCCGAATTCCCCCTGGCTGGCGCGTGGACGTGGATCCAGTGAGCGTACTGTAGCATCGTCGAGTTGACAGTGCTGCATTTTTGATGTATGATAATCCTGTGACACAGGATTATCGCGCATCAGAAGTGCACATAGTGCAACCCAGTTTGGGCAGCATCGAAGGGCGTATCCTTTCCACCCTCGACCTGGAAGAAGCCGCCATCCTGAATGTAGAGCAGCACCGGCATCTCTTCCCCACCCTGGATGACACCGCCTGGCGGCACGCCATTGAGCGCTTGACTGCCAAAGGGTGGCTGGAGCCCATCCGGCGCGGCCGCTACCTGGTCGTGCCCCGTGCCGGAGTGATGGGTTGGGAAGAGCATCCCTTCCTCATCGCCACTGCCATCGCCACCCACGATTACTACGTCTCTTTCTGGAGCGCGCTGGTTCATTATGCCCTGACTGAGCAACGGCCCCGTGTGGTCTACGTCGCCCAATCGAAGGGACGCAGCGCAGAGCACAGATTCAAGCGTTGGCGCTACCGCATAGTGCGGCTGTCTCCCAGACGTTTCTTCGGCCGGCGCCGAGAGATGATCCGTGACCACCCGGTCTGGCTGGCCGAACCGGAAAAGGCACTCCTGGATTCGCTCTATCAGGAACGATATGGCGGTGGCATTGTCGAAATCGCGAAGACTCTCGCCCGCGCTGCGGAGCGCATAGATACAACCCGCTTGACCGACTACGCGGTGCAGATGGACAGCGCCCCTCTTTGTCGCCGTCTGGGATATCTGATGGAGACGATTGGCTTGCCGGACGCTGAGCGCCTGCAACCCCATCTGGGGCGCACACCCCAGGTGTACCTATCGCGCCTGCTTCCCAAACAACCTACTTTCTTCGATAAGCGCTGGCGGCTGCACGTCAACGTAACCCAGGAGGACCTGCTTTCGTGGCGCGAGACCTGGTGAGGCTCAGTTACGCCCGGCTGGTGCAACTGGCCGCCAAGCGCGGCGTACCGGTGGATTACCTGGAGCGCGACTATGTTCTGACTATTGTCCTGCGTCGGATTGCACGTACGCCAGAATTGGGCGACCAACTGGTGCTCAAAGGTGGCCTGGCCTTGCGCCACATCTACGGCAGCCACCGTATGTCGGTGGAAACGTCGTCTGCGCCGTCTGCCCAGGTAGTCCTGGCTGGCGCGTGGACGTGGACCCGGTGAGCGTGTTGTAGGTAGCAGCCACAGGCAAAGAAATGCCCGGGCCGCTGAATGGCCCGGGCACCGTCGTGTCGCTTTTCCGACGCGGGTAGCACCTACTTCCAGAGCGTGACCACCTGTACGTTGAACTGACAGGCGTTTCCCTCGCCGTATCCCGCCCCTGTCACAGTGGGGTTTATCTGCCCCTGGCCCAGGATCACTTCCACTATCTCCATGTGGATATTATGCACGCCTCCGGCCCCTTGATCACAGCCGGTGATGTACACCACCGAGAAGCCGATGATGTGATAGACGTAGCCGACGCTCTGGCCACCCTGCGGTGAGCAAGCCGGCTTCGGGTCGGGAACCTCTGCGCACGCTGGGACAGCGTCATAGACCGGTAAGATAGAGATTTCGTCGCTTATCTGTTCGCACAGGGACTCGGAGCCCCCTCCCGTCATTGCCCCCCAGCTAAGGCCCGGCTTGGCGGCGACGTAGTCCCCTTCCCTGCAATCGCTGTCCCACGGGCAGTCAGCGTAGAGCACGATCTGCGGAGGTGTTAGCATCCAGTCCATCAGCCCCTCATGCTGCGGCCCTCCCCATCCCGTGCCGATGTTGGCGTCCAAAGCGCGCGGGAAATCCGGATCTTCGTCCTGCTTCCAGACGTAGTGCAGGTTCAACCATCCACGGTGCGCGTGCGTGACACCTTCACCATCATCCCGGATGTACTGAACGGTACAGTTATCGTCGTCGCAGTTATTCTCCATGTTGATCGTGAGTTCGCCCCCCGGGCCCAGATCTTCCACGACCTCCACAGGCAACCCAATCGGCCTCAGCCCACCGGTCGCAAGCAGCGGGCCGGTCATCGCCAGCGCATCGGCCGAAGCGCCAGCCGTGTCTATCCCAATCAACGTCACAAAATGAGTCGAGCGGCTGATCTCGACCGTCACCGAGATGCCGGTGGAACGTTCGGGTATTTTGCCGTCGCTTACATGGCCCACATGACCATCCCCCACCACCTCCTCGTCAAAGTCCACGTAGTCGGCCACCACATTCCCGCTGGGCACGCCGTTGATCTCGGCGTAGTGGTTGACCTGCTCGGCAATAAGCCCATCAGTGATGACCTCAGTGGCGCCGCAGATGGCCTCAGCCAGCAGCCGCGTGCCGGCCAGCGCAGCCGCGTCGGCGGCGTTCTGCATGCGCCGGCGTTCGAGAAACACCGTGCCACCGTCAATCGCTAGCCCCAGCATGGCCAACAGGCCAACCAGCACAAACACCATGATGAATACCGCTTGCCCGCGCTCTGCACGTAGAAACTTTGTCATCTTGTACCTCCTATTATCTCTTGCTTAGTAGAACTCACCGGCCAGAATGACCTCGGTAGCGACGGCGTTCAGCATCAGCACGCCGTCGGGTACCATGGCACTGATAAAGGGCGTCGCCAAGGTGAAAGTGTAACTGACGGTCACGGTGATAGGGTCACCCGACGCCATGGCCAGGCACTCAGGGTGGTCAAGGCACTCAATCCCCACCAGGCTTCTATCAATCTTGACAAGCCCGCCGCTGGCGGCCTGGGCGCGATTAACGATCTCATTGTCCTCCTCATCCTCGGGGGGGATGGCAGCGTCTTCGGGATGGATGGCAGCGTAGGCCGCCCCCTCCGCCGCCGCATCGGTGACCGCCACGTAGGCGAAATAAAGCCGGCCCAGGTCGAGCATCCCTGCCAGAATGATGAGCAGTACAGGCAGGATCAGCACGAACTCAACCAGGCTTTGCCCTCTCTCTTTCCGTTTGTACTCCATAACTTCCCTCTCCTGTGATCAGGGCGCGACGGACAACACCTGCCCTGTGCCGGCGTCTATCAGCACTGAAAGCAGGCTCCGGTCACTTACATCCAGCGCGACGATGGCCCACACTGGACTCCCGCTGTCACTCTCGGCCAGGTGCAGATCAACCACCGCCTGTGGATGTTCGTCGAGAAACGTGCGGCCACCGTAGGCCAGGAAGACCAACAATGCGTCCTTGGGCCCCGACTGCCATGCGCCCTCGGCCATGATCTTCGGGGCAACCCACACCCGCGTCTGGTTCACTACCTGTGTTTCCCCAACACCTATGACAATGTCGAGCACGCTATCGCTCGCCGCCGAGTAGAACACGAACGACCAGTTGCTGGCGCCGGCCAGCAATGCCTGTTCACTCGCCGCTTGCCACTGCGTGGAGGCCGCTACGAGTTGTACGTCTTCCGCTCGTGCCTGCGCCACCGTGCGAGCCTGCCCGTAGGCATCCCACAGGTCTATCAATGCTCGCGTCGGGGTGGGCGGCACGGCCGTCGTCGCCGGCGATGCTGAGATAGACACGTCACCCCACAGTAGGTGCCTGAGCAAGTATCCAAGCAAGAGCAGGCCCGCTATCCCCAGACCAACTCCCAAAAGCCCCAACAGCCGGTTTTTCCTATCCTCGTCCGCCATCAGTGTCAACTCCTCAATATGAGTGGTAGAAACACCTTTACAATAGCGCGGGCATAGTAGACCTCGTAGTTGTAGACTATGCTGTCGCCAACGTGTTCTTCCCACACACTGTGTAACCGCCCCCGCGCATCAAACGCGACGGAGGGCACAATGGAGATCGCCTCTGCACCAGGGCTGCGTGACACGTTCCGTGGTGCCTCCCAGGATTGCCCGCCGTCCGGGGAGCAACTCAGCAGCACTTCCTCTGCCAATGCGCCCTCTCGAAACCCGTGCCAGGAAACGCAGACCGTTGCCTGATTGTCCCTCTCCACCAGGGCCAGGCTGGGAGAGATGTCAGTTGGGCGGAGTTGATTGACTCTTACAGATTCGTCATCAATCCGTCGAAAAACGGGCGGCTCTGACCACGAGTCACTGGCGACATCGTAGCGCCTGTAGCGCACATACTGCCCCCGCTCCTGCACAGCCCCCGTTCCGACCTGCTCCCCCCAGACGACGTGCAGGTTCCCACTGGCATCGGCCGCAATGGTGGGCCAGAGCGATAGTGTGATCCCTGTGGAGAGTGTGATGGGGGAGGCCCAGTCCACGTCGGCACCACTTAGCGTCCCGCGCATATACATGATTACCCGTTGTGATGCGGAGGCGCGTTCTTCCCAGACCACGTGCAACGTCTCTCCATCTGGATCAACGGCCAGCACCGGATACCACGAACCGAGGGTGGCCGTGTGAGTGTATATGATGGTCGCTGTTGGCCACGCCGCCGCCGCCAGTGGGCGCGCGGCGTAGAGGATGTCGGGAATGTTCTTTCCGGCATTGAACACGACGTGTAATCTGTCCGCGCCGGCAGCCAGGCGCGGCCGCGTATTACTTAACTGGACAGGACTAGGAATATGATGCGTTTCCCAGGTTCCAGTCCCCGTCCACGCCGCCTCGTAGATCCCGGTGGGCGGGTCATCGTCAACCCAGGCGACGAAGGACTGGTCTCCAACGACGAGCGCATCGGGCAATAGCGAGTCGGCTTCAGTATCAGATATCGGTTCCGGCACGGTGGACCACGTGTCCCCATTGTCATCTGAAAGGACGGCGTAGATATTCCGTTGCGCCCCTTCTGATTCTGACCGCTGATCGCTCCACACGACGACCATCCGCCCCGACGGGCTGGACGCGATGGCCGGCTGCCGGGCCAAATTCGGCCCGCTGGCGGAGACATTCTTCGGCTCCGTACCATCCCAGTCGGGGTCAGTTGCGGCGAAAACCACGCCGGCTATCAGTCCCGCTATCAGCAGCGCCACGGGCCACGACAGCCACCAGCGGGTTGCCCGTGCCCTGTTGTTCACCCCAGGCAGGGGGGCCACCGCGAGTACTCGTGGCGGGGCTTGCGGTCGCGAGCCGCGCCTATCCAGATACATAGCCAGATACATAGCCAGATGCATAACGGTCCTCTTGGTCAGTGCTCGTACATGATAATGATGGTCACGGTGGTCTCGTCCTCGACGACTTCAACATCGGCCACTGTACCCGAGTATAGAGCGCCGTCAATCCAGGTCTCGCTGAGCACAGTGTAGGTGCCAGGAGTCAGGCCGAGGAGCTCGTATGCGCCCAGGTCATCGGAGGCGGTGGAGGCGACCACGTCGCCTGCCTCGTCTACACACCACACGTTGGCGCGGCCGTGCGGCACGGGGATACCGGCTAGCGAGACCCACGTTTCTCCTACAATAGACCCAGTCCCGGTGGGTGGGGGTGGCGGCGGTGGTGTGCCCTCCTCGGACACTTCTACTACGATCGGACCGTAGTCGTTGTCCTCCTCGTCGAGTTCGCTCACCTGGTTCCAGGAATCGGCCAGAGCCCAGATCTGGTGCGTACCCGTGATGTCGAAACCACTCTGGAGAGTAATGGTGAGCGGGATGCTGTCGCCAGCGGCCAGACTGCTCACACCTGTCCAGGCGACACCTGTCGTCTGGGGAGTCGGCTCGGCGGAATAGATATCCGCCCAGAACAGATTGTTGACCGGCCGGGTGCCGATGTTGGCTACCGTCACGCTGAAGTCGAGCGGCTGGTAGGTTGATATGGTACCAGTGGTGAGCAGCCGCAAGTCGGTAATAACCAGGTTGGGCGCCGGGCAGGGGGAGACGAATGAGGCTATGACATCGGGAATTACACTGTTTGCGGCACTTACTGCCTGCACTTCCGCCGTCACGTTGACGGTGACCTGTGTCTCCCATTGTGAAGGCTGAGCATCAGCCTCGAAAGCACCCACGTTGTCACCATCCCACCTGATCGTCACGTCATCGTTCTTGTTCTGGTATTCCCAGTTGTATCCCTGGACAGTGATAACCATCGAGCCGGAGGGGCCACACTGGGGCGAGATGACGATATAGGCATCGGTGGTGCACGCCTGGACCACAACCGAAGCGCTCTCTTCATATCCACTGACCCTGACAGTTTGGCCAGCCTGCAGGGGCTGGGTATCGGGCAGGTTGAAGGTGAATTGGCCATCGGCAGCCACCGTGCTACGATCCTGGTAGCCAGTGTCCACGACGGCCAGTGTGACTGTCTGTTCAGGCTCGGCTGTACCGCCGATCAGACTATCGCCGTGACAGAGAGGCTCGCTTATCGCAATGGGATCGAGGTCACCGGCGACGGCAGCCGAGTCCCACTTGCCGTACCCCTCCACCGCGATCACGTGACCGGCCACCAGCGGCGGAAGGCCCGCAAACTCAAACGTCCCGTCTGGCTGGACCGCGACGCTGAGAGATGGAAAGGCCGCGTCCATCAGGTCGCGGATGGAGACGGTTCGCCCGGCCTCGGCCGTGCCGTTGACCACGGTGTCATCCTCGAGGAGAGGCTCCTGGATGACGATGGGGTAGAGTTCCACGAACACCGTGGCGCTCTCGCTGTCGCTCACCGCTCCTCCCAGCGGGTCGGTGCCCGTAGCAACGACATTGTTCGTCGTCGTCTCATAGAGGCGATAAGGAACCTGCCAGAACACGGCGGGAGCGCCCACCGTCAGATCCACAGGGCCGACGGAGGTGCCGAAACCGTCCACGGCGGTCACGTTGGTCAAGTCTACGTCCCCGGTGTTCTGGACAGTGTAGGTGAAGGTCACCAACTCGCCGCTAGAGACCACCCCCGGGTTTACCTCCACGGTCAGGTCCAGGGCCGGACCGATGACTATCACTGCGGCGCTGTCGCTGTCGCTCACCGTCTCACCCTGGGGATCAGTGCCCGTCGCCGTTACGTCGTTGGTCGTCGTCGTGTTGATACTCTCGCTGACGGTCTCTACGCTCGTAGCGCCCGCTGCCAGCGTGCCCACGTTGATAGTATTTCCGAAGCCGTCCACAATGGTCACGTCAGTCAAGTCCACGTCGCCATTGTTTGTTGTGGTGTAAGTGAAGAGTACGACATCGCCACTGTACACTGTCTGCGGGTCGGCCTCCACACTCAAGGCGATGGATGTGTCGTCGCAGACATCGCCGGCCCCGTCGCCATCGGCATCGGCTTGGTCAGGGTTGGCGACAGCAAGGCAGTTGTCGCAGCCGTCAGGCACGCCATCTCCATCGGTGTCGAGGGTGTCATCGAAACCCGGACAGACGTCCTCATCATCAGGCACGCCATCCCCATCAGCATCGTTAGGCTCGCCGGGTTCGGGGGGCGAGACCGCATCCCCCAACGTAGCGATCGTGCGCGCTGCC